>PMIV01000142.1 GCA_003158355.1 Anaerolineaceae bacterium | reverse complement strand
GTATCGATCTCCTGGGCTTCTTTGGGAGTTCCCAGAGTCGCCAGGGTCAAGACCTGAGTCTCACCGCGGGTGAACAAACCTGAACCGTGGGCACGCGGGCTGACACCGACTTCGCACCAGATGGGGCGAATCTCGGTGATCGAGCGACCATCGGGACGTTTGTGTTGGTCAAGGATGCGGGCACGAACCACGCGTTTGTAGGCTTCTTCGAAAGCTTCTTTGGTATTGGCAACCGCTTCGACGTCTTCGGAATCGGTCATTTCAGTGACGACATCATCACGTAAGGCATCGATGGCAGCTTGCAGCTCATGTTTGCTGTGCAGGGTCTCGAGCGCTTCATTCATCTCAGCGACTGTGCGCTGATAAATGCGCTCGACCAGTGTCTGATCGATGGAGAAGAGAGGTACTTCGCGTTTGGCTTTGCCAATTTCAGCGGCCATTTTTTCTTGAGCGGCAACGAGAAGCTTGATAGATTCATGGCCGAAGAGCAGGGCGGAAACCATCGATTCTTCATCCACTTCATTGGAACCGCATTCCACCATTAAAATGGCGTCTTTGGTTCCGGCAATGCGCAGGTCAATATCAGATTGGTCGATCTGAGCATAAGTTGGGTTAATGACGAGTTCGCCATTGACGCGGCCAACGCGGACAGCACCGACAGGTCCGTCCCAGGGGATATCCGAGATCATCAAAGCGGCCGAGGCGGCGTTGATGGCCAGAATATCCAGAGGATTCTCCATATCCGCAGAGAGAGAGAACATGATGACCTGAACTTCGTTGCGGATATCTTTATTGAAAAGGGGGCGTAAAGGACGGTCGGTGAGGCGTGAGACCAGAACTGCATCGGAACCTGGTCGGCCTTCGCGGCGGAAGAAAGATCCGGGGATGCGTCCGCCGGCGTACATCTTCTCTTCATATTCCACTGTTAATGGGAAAAAGTCTTGACCCATTTTGGGTTCGTTTCCCATAGTCACTGCTGCAAATACTACTGAATCACCGAGTTGAACGGTGACTGCGCCACCAGCCTGGGCGGCAAGTTTTCCGGATTCAAACGTGACCGGACGACCACCCACTGTGGCAATAAATTTCTTACTTTCGGGTTTCATTCGAATAATCTCCCTTATTCCATTTCCGCCTGGTCAGGGACTGAAAAATATCGAGGACAGTTGGAGTCCTCACTATGTTTCAATACCCAACCGACGGTGAAACTTCCCGCTTTCTTTGCGGGTGAAAAAAACGAGTAGATGGACTCGTTTACCATCTACTCGCCTGATTCATTCCATTACCGTGTGCGGATGTTTAGCTTTTCTGTGATTGCTGCGAACCGTGCAAAATCAGTGCGGCGCAGGTAGGCTAACAATTTGCGGCGAGTGCCAACCATTTTCAGTAAACCGCGGCGTGAAGCATTGTCGTGCTTGTTCGCGCGCAGGTGCTCGGTGAGTTGGGCGATGCGGGTGGTGAGGATGGCGATCTGCACATCAGCGGAACCCGTATCTGTATCGTGAATGTGGTAAGTGGTGATCAGTTGTTCTTTTGCTTCCTTTGTCAATGCCATGACAAATGCTCCTAAAAAAAGATTTTTGCAAGTCTCCTTGCCCGCAGCAGCGCCGCAGACAGGACTAGTCATTGCCCCAATTATACCAGACGTTAATACTCATTGGAAGACAAGGTTTACTTGATGTCAAGAGGGGATAACCCTACCTGAAATTCAAAAAACCGACCTACCCAAAGAAAAATCGCTCTAAAAAAGTATTTCTTCAGTTTTTTGATACTTATGTTCGTATACATCCAGATACTCAATATAAATAGAATAATGTACCAGCTCTTCTTTTATGGCTAGAATATTTTTGGAGTTGGAGGGGCTGTTTTCAGAGTATTGAAACAACTTCAATTGGTCCTTTGGGGCCAATATGTAGACCCCCGAATAATTGAACATTGCCTCGTAGGCTAAATTGGAGGGGAGTACTTCGGCAAGCCTTTTTCCCTCCTGCATGTTATCACCGCCTTTATTCACCAAAACAATTTTATTGATGAGCATGGGGCCCAGACCGGCATTGGCAATGCTCAACGAGATAATGTTGTTGGTTAGCGTTTGATACAGGTTAACGAAAGGTCGAAAGCTTTTAACGTTATGGCTGCGTTCGAACGCCATGGTAATCGAACTGAAAGCAATTGACGAGATGGCAACAATGATCGTTGCCAGCATGATCGTGCGGGAAATATCCAGATCTTGTTTTAGTACTTGAATTTCTGTCATCACATTCACCCTCTTATTGTTTTACGATAGTACTTTATTAATAATTATCGCTCAAATTTATTATCCTGAGATGATTATGGCCCGTTTGTGAATCAAGATAGGCAGGAAGTGATATACATGCAGTATCGGTTTACTGTGAGGTTTTGTCCGCTTTGGCTTACAGGCGAGACATTGTAAACTCAAAAGTGAACATAAATTTGATGGTTATTTATTGAAAATTGCAGATAAGCGAATCGATCAGAATTGAATTCAGCCCATTTTGAAAACGAAAAGACGCGAGGATGAAGACATTCGTTACCGGGGGAACCAGTTCCATCGGAAAGATCTTGATCAAAGAAATGAGCCGGCAGGGGGATCCTGCGCGGGTGCTGGTGCGCAGCACCAGCCGAGGGGATAGCCTGGATTTACCCGGAGTGGAGTTTGTCACCGGAGATGTGACTGACGCCGAATCAGTAAGGCAGGGAATGCAAGGATGCACCCGGGTCACTCACATGGCGGCTGTCGTCGGGGGGAACACGCAATGTGCTGCAGGCTGGCCTCCCATGAAAAAGTAGATGGAATTTCTTAATTTGATTTCGTTTTTGGCATCCAGAAGACCATCAAGAGGGCTGCCAGCAGCGCCAGCCCCCCGCCGAAATAGAACGGCGCAGAGGGACCGAAGCCTGACCAACTGCCTACTCCCTGCCAGAGAATACCTGCGATCAAAGAGGCTGGGAAGGCCAGAATACCGATGACCGCATTATAAGTGCCGTAGGCAGTTCCGCGTAGGTTTTCCGGAACCAGGTCGGCTACCAGTGCATTGGCCGTTCCAAAAGCCAGACCGTAATAAAGACCGTAAATAACGTAAAGCACCCAGACCTGCCAGCCGGTTTGAGCTGCGGCGAAACCGAGATAAATAAAGGCATAGACCAGCCAGCCGGCCACGATCAGGCGTCTTCTGCCAACACGGTCAGAAAGCGAGCCGGCGGGTGTGGAAATGAGCGAATAGATCAGGTTAAAAACCGCCAGCATCACCAGAATTCCCAGGACGGATATTCCCAGATTTTGGGCGCGCAATACCAAAAAAGCATCGGATGAATTGCCGAGGGTAAAAATGCTGACGATCACCAAAAAAATACTAAAAGGCTTTCCCATGGCTTTGATCGAAAAACGCGGTAATTCACGTTGTTTGTCTACGGGCACATCTTTCGCGCCAATGGCCAAAGACAAGACGGCCAGAACTGCCGGAAGCAAGCTGATGAGCACGATGGTTTGGAAAGTAGGTTTGGTCAGATCGAGTGAATTTTTCTGAGCCAGCCAGACTGCCAGTGCGGCAATGATAATACCAACCATCGCTCCAGCAGTATCCATGGCGCGGTGCAGACCAAACGCCAGACCACGGTCTTCTTTTTTGACTGAATCGGCTACCAGGGCGTCGCGGGGTGCAGTGCGGATCCCTTTACCGATACGATCCGACCAGCGTACTCCAGCAATCAATTCCCAGCTGCTGGCGATGTAGAAAAAGGGTTTGGAAAGGGCGGATAGACCATAGCCAGCGACGGCCAGCCATTTTCGACCGCCGAGCTTATCAGAAAGCCAGCCCGAAAAGAGTTTGAGAATGCTGGCAGTGGCTTCGGCGATGCCCTCAATGAGGCCGATTATGCTGGTCTGCACTCCCAGTACATTGGCGAGAAACAGCGGCAAAATATTGATCACCATTTCACTGGAAATATCCATAAAGAAACTGGTGAATCCGACTGCCCAGACATTGCGAGGTAAGTCGCGGATATGGGTCTTTTCTACAGGTTGTTTGGTTTCTTCTTCCATATTGTCCTTAATTAATTCTGATCAGGTTTCACTGGGGGAACACCATTACCCAGAGAGTGCCCGAGGGCATTGCCGGGACGCAGGTGGTTTTCGGCAGCGATCACCTCATTGGCGAACCCTTGCAGCGCCTGACGGCATTTTTCGAGCCATTGGGCGGCCTCTGCAGCGGGATCGCCCCCGGAAAAATCACGTGCCTGTACCTTGGCATACCAGGTTTCCAATTTTTCCAGGTCCTGCTCATTCTCTTCATACTCGGCGAAACTAAAATTCTTGCGGGCGGTTTCTTTTTCAATTTCAGCCAGGAAGTCTTCACATTGTTCTTTGAACTCAAAGTATTCTTCAGCACGTTCGTGCATGAAGCGTGAGTGGATATCCGTTTCAGTCTCTTCGTCAAAAGCATTGGCGAGGAAGGTTTTGCAGGCGCCCCCCTGGTTGAGAACATAGCTTTTCATTTCTTCAATAATTTTTGCAGATCTATCGGAATAGGGCAGAATCCAGAGGCCGTTATCCAGGCCAACTGAACCAGATGAATGCATGCGGCGCCAGACCATCACCCGGGGGCTGGAGGGTGTAGCGGGTAACTGCGGGCAAAACAAAATCCATTTGTAATTCATTTAATTTCCTTTGTAACAATTGTTACATTTTACCCTGAAAATATAAAAATTGCAATAAGTGTTACATTGAGCCTTAAAATTTCCCTGTATAGGTTTTTTATCATTCAGACATTCGATTGTTCAATAATTGATTTGACCAATTTTCCAGCAAACCTCTTCAAAAATTTGAAGTTTAGTGTAGAATCAAGGGGGCAGGTCATGAGTTCTTTTTTAGTGATCTACCCCTTTATCGCTGATAAAAAAATTCATCTCGGTTTAGAGGAATGGTCATGACCAGTATCAAGTATCCCTTTTCTTTTTTAGAAGACACACGCAACCAGACAACCGGTGATTTGGAACTAAATGAAGCCCTTCCTTACAGTTTCGATACAAACAGGAAGGGTTTTTATCGTACTGGCAAGATCTCACTGGCAGATGGGAAATGCCTTGACCTGGTCTTATATCATAACGACGCGACTGCCAGGTTTATCTACATCCGCGACTGCAGGGTAGATAAACAACTGCTTGAAATTGTCGGAGTTGATCCAGAGAACGCTGCAGGTCAAACCTCCATCAAACTTCCTGGCCAGTTGTGCCTGGGGGCGGATCGATCCAAACTGATTGGCGAAGCCATCAACATCCTCTTAAAATCCCCGGTATTCTTGCCGACGTTTGAAAAATTCAAACAAGATGCCCTGGCTGTTTTTCCCATCGCCCGCGAAGGGTTGAAATATCAGGTGCAGGATGCTATCTTTGAAAATTATGGCTGTTATTGCGATGAGATTGTTTTAGACGCACATCACGTTTTTGACAGTTCAGTCCCGGTCTACAACCGTACGGTTGAATTAACCTTATTTAAAGATAAAGATCTGGATAATCAACAAAAAGAAAAGATCGCGGTGGCCTTTTTCGCGGACAGCATTGCCAGCGGATTGGTGATGAAAGAAGTGATCGCCAGGGTAAAAGAACGTTTTGAAAATTTGAAACAAATAGAGGTCATCGCTCCTCTGGCAACCATACGCGGGCTATGCCGCATCGTTCAGGGCGAATTACCAGGGGATTTCAGGGTACGTTTTCACGTTTTTGAGACTTTGCTAAACGCTTTACCCCCAGATTATTATTATTCGGCTCATTTCAGCGAACCTGATTTCCATATTTGCCCCGATCTTGATGCCGAGTACCGCGAGTGG
>PMIV01000238.1:20855-29184 GCA_003158355.1 Anaerolineaceae bacterium | reverse complement strand
GCCAGCACGGGGTCGATATGCTCGAGAATTTCAGCGGTTAAACCCGCTAACGTCTGGTTAGGGCGCATTAAATTCAAATCATAATCCGGCAGGATATGAAACAGCGCGAGCACCTGGTCGAGCATTTCACGATGTTGGGCAGTGACACAAACGCGCGCTTCAATTTCTGGGTTTTTAGCCAGAGCCTGTACCACCGGAGCCATTTTCACCGCCTCCGGCCTGGTCCCAAATATCGACAGCACGCGTAATTTCTTCACATTTTCCCTTTACCCAGCTTGATCACCTTAAACCCGGCTTCCTGCCAGGCCTGGTTATCCCAGCCGTTCACTGTATCCAAAACCAACCGTGTTGAAGTGATTGTGGCCATGCGTTTGGGATCGAGCGATTTGAACTGGCTGTGACCTACCAACAGCACAACCAGGTCAGCCTGGCTGACGGCTTCTTCCAGGGAATGCACCATTTTCACGCCGGCGACAATGAAATCGGGTTTAAAAGGTTCGTAAGCGCTGACAACGGCGCCGTCTTTGACCAGCAACTTCGCCACGTCGATGGCCGGGCTTTCGCGCAGATCGTCCACGTCCGGTTTGTATGCCAGACCCAGAACCGCGATATGCTTTCCCGTTAAAGCCCCCAGAGCTCGTTCAATGATCTTCATCACGAATTCAGGCTGTGAATCATTCACCTTGCGTGCGTTAAAAATTAAAGGGGTCAGATCCGGAGCCGCCTCAACAAAGAACCACGGGTCCACGCTGATGCAGTGTCCACCCACGCCAGGGCCGGGGTTGAGGATCTTCACACGCGGGTGGCGGTTGGCGATCCGTATCGCTTCCCAGACGTCCACGCCAAAACGGTCTGCCAGGCGGGAAAATTCATTGGCAATGGCAATATTGACGTCACGGTAAGTGTTTTCCATCAGTTTCACCATCTCAGAGGTGGTAGCATCGGTTAACAAAATATCACCTTTGACAAAAATACCGTAAAGGTCGCGCCCGGCTTCGGCTGAACTGCGGTCTACACCGCCGATCACTCTGGCGTTTTCGATCAACTCTCTCAGAATTTGTCCGGGCAGCACCCTTTCGGGGGAATAAGCCAATTTAAAATCGATACCCGCCTTCAGCCCGGACTTTTCCAGAATGGGCCGCACTATTTCTTCAGTAGTCAACGGAGGTGAAGTGGATTCGAGCACCACCAAGTTACCTTCGCGCAGCACCGGCACTATAGATTCGGCCGCTGAACGCACAAAACTCAGGTCCGCTTTTTTCTCCCCATAAAATGGAGTAGGTACGGCAATAATAAAAGCATCCGCTTCAACAGGTGCTGCAGCTACGCATAAGTTACCGCTCTCAATAGCGGCACCAACCACCTCGCTCAGACCCGGTTCATAAATATGCACTTTACCGTGCTTCAGCGCCTCAAGTACTTCTGAGTTATTATCAACTCCGGTCACCCGAATGCCGTATTTGGCAAACGTGCTGGCAGTCGGTAAACCAATATATCCAAGACCAATAATACAAATATGCTTAAAGTTCATAGCATTTCCTTGTTAAAGAGATTCCCAAACCATGATTATGCCACAGGTTGACCGGGTTGTGCAGCCAACATTCCCTCCAGTTCAACCTGTAAAATAACAAAATTACCGATTCCTTTACTCGCCAAAGCGCCTCACAAACCAGGTTTTTACCAGTTGAGAAAGGACCACGTAACCCAGCATTAATCCAATCAGAGCCAACCAGTAAAGTGGGGGTAAGGGTACAAAACCCAGCAGATTTGCCAGGGGGGAATAAGGCAACCAGATGGCAAATAAAACAACTAAAAATGTAGTCGCAGTTAACGGCCAACTCGCCCGGCTTTGAATGAAGGGAATTTTATTGGTGCGGATCACATGGATGATCAATGTTTGGGTAAAGATAGATTCAACAAACCAGGCAGTGTGAAAAAGCACTGGATTATTCCAACAGTTGAATACGTAAAGCATGAGGAAGAACGTAGCATAGTCGAAAATGGAACTGATCGGACCCATGAACAGAATAAAACGTCTCAGTTGGCCAATCTGCCATTTACGCGGTTTGATCGTCCATTCTCGNNATATACTTGGTAATATTTCCAAAAACCCGTCTGCCTTCCAGAACCCCTTGATGCAGTGTAAGTAAGTTATTTTCCAACAAAATGATGTCCGAAGACTCCTTGGCAATATCTACTGCCGAATTAACAGAAATACCCACATCTGATGCTTTCAAGGCTGGAGCGTCATTAATGCCGTCGCCCATAAACCCAACAACATGTCCCCCTTTTTGCAGCGCACGGATAATACGCTCTTTATGATGCGGTGATAATTTGGCAAAGATGGTTGCGTCTTCTGCCGTGAGCGTCAATTCAGCATCGGTCATTTTTTCGATAGCGGAGCCCAACAAAATATTATCAGTGGGCAATCCAACCTGTTGGCAAATATTGATCGTCACCAGATCGTTGTCACCAGTCAAGATCTTCACCCGAACTGCATCATTATGCAGATCTTTCAGCGCCTGAGATGCTGACTCTTTTGGAGGATCCAAAAATGCTAAAAAGCCCAGTAAGGTCATATCCGATTCGTCGCTGATCAAATAATCGTGGGAATGTTTATTGGGGAAACGTCGATAAGCAATGGCAATTACCCGCAAGCCCTCCAGATTCAGATGTTGCGTGATCTTCAATAAGTTGGCCCTAATTTCATCAGTACATGGAATCACCTTGCCATCAATTTCTATGGAATTGCACAAAGAGTTGATCTCTTCTACCGCCCCTTTGCAGATGAGAATGTGCTGTTTGTCAGTTGGATAATCGACCACTACGGACATACGGCGCCGCTCAAAATCGAAGGGGATCTCCTCAATTTTGATAATATTCTCTGTCTTGATGAGTTTGTTCTCCAGGTCGCTGTGTTTCAAGACGGCCACATCCAATAAATTTTTCAATCCAGTTTGAAAATAACTGTTCAAAAACCCGTATTCCAATGTTTTTTCACTGGTCTTTCCAGTAACATCCAAATGTCGTTCAAGAATAATTTTTCCCTGGGTGATCGTGCCAGTTTTATCCGTACAGAGAATATCCATGGCGCCGAAATTTTGAATGGCATTCAAGCGTCGCACAATCACTTTCTTCTTAGACATGTTGATGGCACCCTTAGAAAGGTTGACTGTAACGATCATTGGCAACATCTCAGGGGTTAACCCCACTGCCACAGCCAGCGCAAACAAGAATGCTTCCAACCAGTTATGTTTGGTCAACCCGTTCAAAACAAAGACTAAAGGAACCAGTACGGCCATTAACCCGATCATCAACCAGGTAAACTGGTTAATGCCCTTGTCAAAATCAGTTTGTTGGCGCACCTGAACAATACTGGCAGCTAACGAGCCGAAGTAGGTTTGGCTACCCGTGTTGATCACCACGGCCAAACCAGACCCGGTTTCTACATTGGAACCCTGAAAGATCAAATTATTCATCTCAAGGGGGTTTTCGTCACTTTTTCTGGCCAGTGCCGGTGTTTTTTCTACAGGCAAAGCTTCTCCTGTAAGTGCTGCCTGGTTAAGGAACAAGTCTTTTGCTGTGATAATGCGCAGATCTGCCGGTACCAAATCACCTGCAGACAGCTTTACAATGTCACCCGGAACCAACTCTTGCAAAGTAATCTCTTTTTCCACTTTTTCACGTATCACTGTGGCTGTGGTCGACACCATGGCTTTTAAGGCCTGAGCAGCGTTATCCGCGCGTACTTCTTGGAAAAAGCGCAGCACAACCCCTAGCAGTACCATCACCCCGATCACGATAGTGGAACGCAAATCTCCAGTGAAATACGAAATTGTTCCCAGAACGATTAGAAGAATGACTAGTGGGTTGCGAATATTGTCCCAAAGGCGGGAAAGCAAAGAGGTTTTTTTCTCGCGTGCGGCAATATTTGGCCCAAATTTATGTAATAGATCAGCGGCTTCATCTTCAGTCAACCCATCCTGCCGGGTTTTCAGATTCAGCAAAGCTTCTTCAGTCGGAAGGGCAGCAATTCTGGTTAATTTTTCGGTAAATTTATCGGTTACATGAAAAATTTCTTTTTTTACAGGATTTTTTGTCACCATGAAACATTCTCCTAATTTATATAAACATACTATACTATATTCACATGATAGATGGACACCTGTATAAACTATCACGAAAACTGATCGAGGCAGTAGAAATCAAGTGAGGGGTAACTTGCACCGATTCATAGCGCGTGATACACTTTTTGTATGACCAAACTTATTCTGGCCATTTCACCAGATTTGAAGCTACTGGATCAGATCAGTGCTCACCTACAAGAAGGGGGGCGCTTCCAGGTTTTTTGCGTTGCCAGTGGCAAGGATGCACTCACGCTGGCAGCAATTCATCCATTTAACCTGGCAATACTAGATGCCGAAATCAATGATCTTCCTTTTATTCCGCTTACGCGCGAATTAGTAGGTCTGCTTCCTGAACTGAAATTGCTCATCTACCCTCCTCAGAATAACTTGCATCATCCAGTCTTGCATGGGGTGATCGCCAATGGCTATCTTAATAAACCTTTCTTCGGTCCCGAAGTAAATGAAAAAATCGTCCACGCTCTTAATGAAACCGGGCCAACAGCGGGGCCATTAACTACGGAAAATACGCTCACCCGTCTTTGGGTCGAAAACCCTGGATCCGGTCAACGCCAGGTCGAACAATTATTGGCCTCCACAAGTGCCAATGCGGGTATATTGCTCTTTCGCAGACAAGTTATTGCTGCCTCCGGCCCACTGGCAGATGAAATATCCCATAATGTAGTCTCATTTTTGACCCGCTATTGGACGAATATCCAATCTGGCGAACTCTTTCGATATTTGAAGATGGAAGGCGAGACAAAAACTTATCTCGTCTACGCAATACCGCTTTATAAAGAAGCAGCCCTGGCCCTGATTTACCATACCGATCTTCCTTTGATCGATATTCGTAATGAGGTTTCTCTCGCTCGTAAAGCATTTTTAAGCCAATTTACAAACTCAGATGAATTGGGTTTGGATCCTTCTGCCGAAAAGACAATTAACAATTCAACAGACAACCTTCTCCAAACTTCACCCTTATCCCCTGTTGATTTGGATCTTCCCGATCAGTTAGATGCAACAGATACTGAACAGGAACCATTGGGGGATGAAGAAGAACAAGCCGGTTTAAGTGATTTGGAGCTTAAAAATCTGGATGCTCTGATCACCGAGCTTCCTTCTCCCGACCCTGAGATCGAGGATGAAACTGAACCTGACACTTCAACCAAATTAAATCCACTTCCCGTTGGAAATTGGTTCAAGATCTTATCTGACGAAGCGCCGACCAACGCAGAAGTACCTCCAGATGTTCCGATTCAGCATTCTTTTGGTGTGACTCAGCCATTACAGGCGCATACCGATTCCGCTCACCCCATTGGAGAAACAGCGCCTTTGGCAGAATTACCCGAACCAACTCAGCCTGTTCAGCCCCCGGAATTCCCGGATTTTGACTTCTCACTGCCCTGGGAAGAAGAAGATCATCAAAGAACTCCTGCAGCCGACCTGCCCTTTGAGGCTCCGCCACCGTTACCCGCCAATGAAGAGATTCAAATAATCAACGAGCAGTCAGAACCGGTGATCAATGATCCGGCCGCTGTCTTTTTTGAATATCAAATTTTACTCTTACCGCGCGACCCGCAGCAATTTATCACTCACGATCTGGCCGAACTTTTAAACCGCCAGATGCCCCGCCTGCATGAGTCCAACGGCTGGCAGTGCACCAGCCTTTCCATTCGGCCCCTATACATGCTGTGGACAGCCGTTTTACCTGCCAATATCTGCTTGCATGAAATGGTGGAAGAAATCAAAGAACGAACCGATATTCAAATTTTTGCCGGTTTCCCGACTCTTTTAATGGCCCACCCCGAAGGTGAATTTTGGGCGCGGGGATACTTTTCCATAAGCGGTTCAAAATCTCTCTCCAACCGCTTAATTAATGATTACATCTCCCTCTCTAGACAGGTTTTATCCCATCTCATTTCAGATTAAACCTGCAGCATAGGAATTAACCAATGCCTCCAATTCTATATTTAATTGATGGCCACGCACTGGCATATCGAACCTATTTTGCTCTCACCGCCGGCGCTCCCAATGATCGCTTACAGACTGCAGCGGGTGAACCAACTGCAGGGATCTATGGCTTTGCCAGCGTTTTGCTCAGATTATTGGATCAGGAAAAACCGGAATACCTGGCCGTTGCCTTTGATACCGGCAAGACTTTTCGTAATGAGCTCTTCCCAGGTTACAAGGCCACACGGGCCAAGATGCCGGAAGACCTGCGCCCGCAGATCGAGCGCATCCGCCAGATGGTCGATGCTTTCCATTTTCCCCGCCTGGAGAAAGAAGGCGCTGAAGCNNAAAAACTATTCCGCCGCTGAGGTCAAGGCCTCGCTTGGGGTGAATCCCGACCAGGTAATCGACTATAAAGCCCTGGTGGGCGATCATTCCGACAACATTCCCGGAGTGCCCGGTGTGGGTGAGAAAACAGCCGTTTCTCTGCTGGAACAGTATCACACGCTGGATGAGATCTACAGCCACATTGATGAAATTCCCGCCCGTTTTGCTGCCAAGCTAAGCGCAGGTAAAGATTCTGCTTACCTCAGTAAAACTCTGGCTACCATCAAGCTGGATGTGCCCATCACCCTCAAATTGGACGAGGCCCGCACCGACCATATTAACGTCCCGGCGGTTGAAGCGCTTTTCCGTGAGCTAGAATTCAAAACGCTGATCCCAAAAATGCACAATGTGCTCAAATCCATGGCCGGGCAATCACCTTCGGGTGGTCAGCTCAGCCTCTTTGGGCAGGAAATCAAAGAAGTGGGCCTGCCTTCTTCGTACGCGCCCGAGACCACCATTGTGGATACTCCTGAGAAATTAGCGGCGTTGGTAAAAGACCTGTCTGCCGCTCCTTTGATCGCCCTGGATACTGAAACCACCAGCACTGACCCCATGCTCGCTGATATGGTGGGCATCTCGTTGGCCTGTAAGGTTGGTCAGGGGTATTACATCCCCATTGGCCACAGCACCGGCGAAGCGCAGCTCGATCTTGCCCGGGTTGCCACCGCACTCGCCCCGGCCTTGACCGATCCGCACATTACCAAAGCCGGTCATAATCTTAAATATGATGTGATCGTTTTAGAGCAGCACGGAATAAAGGTTTTCCCCCAATCCTTCGATACCATGCTAGCCGAATGGCTCATCGACCCAGCCTCGCACAATCTCGGTCTAAAAGATATGGCCGGGACTTATCTCAACATCAGCATGACCCATATTGAAGAGTTGATCGGCAGTGGAAAAAGCCAGATCACGATGAACCTGGTACCGGTGGCAAAAGCCGCCCCCTACGCCGCTGCCGATGCTGAAGTCACCCTTCAGCTTGTGCCCCTCCTTGCCGATAAAATGAAAGCCCACAATTGTCAAAAAGTGTTTGAAGAGATCGAGATGCCGCTCCTGCCCGTTTTGGTGCAAATGGAACGTACCGGCATCAGCCTCGACCACGCTTTCTTCGAAAAATTCAGCCGTGAGATGGGCGCGCGCCTGCACGAGATCGAAGCGCAGGTTTACCAGGCAGTGGGCTATCCCTTTAATTTGAATTCCACCCAACAGCTCTCCAAAGTGCTCTTCGAAACCCTTAAACTCACCTCTCCCGGCAAAAAGACCTCCAGCGGGCATTATTCCACTTCCGCGGCTGTGCTGGATGAACTGAGCGGCCAGCACCCGGCTGTGGACTTGCTGCTGGAATACCGCGAACTGGCCAAACTCAAATCGACTTACCTCGATTCTCTGCCCTTGCAGATCAACCCGCGCACCGGGCGGGTGCACACCAGTTACAGCCAAACCGGATCGGTCACTGGCCGCCTGGCTTCTTCCAACCCCAACTTACAGAATATCCCCACCCGTACAGAGATCGGGCGCCAGGTACGCCTCGGTTTTGTTGCCGCGCCAGGGCATGTACTGCTCTCGGTCGACTATTCGCAAATCGAGCTGCGTATCGTCGCTCATATGTCCGGCGATGAATCCATGCTGAACGCCTTCCGTGCCGGTCAGGATATTCACGCCGCCACCGCGGCAGCCATCTTCAAAGTACCTCTCAAAGAGGTGACCAAAGACCAGCGCCGCCATGCCAAAGCCATCAATTTTGGTCTCATCTACGGCATGAGTGCGTTTGGGTTGAGCCGCTCCACTGACCTCACCCTGGCAGAATCTGAGAACTTTGTCAAAGATTATTTTGTAAATTTCCCCGGGGTGAAAAGTTACCTCGATAA
>PMIV01000238.1:0-20783 GCA_003158355.1 Anaerolineaceae bacterium | reverse complement strand
GGAGGGAGAACTCAAGTCAACTGCCGCCGTGGTCAAGAAAGTGATGGAAAATGCGCTGATCCTTTCAATTCCGTTATCCACCGAAGCCCGAAGTGGTGTAAACTGGGGAAGTATGCAGATTTTGCCAGATTAGGATCCATTAATGACCGGAGACTCTGCCAAATTTCAAACATTGATGAACCAGGGCCACTCTGCCGCCTGGGACCAAGATTGGGACAAAGCTGCCGAATTTTACACACAAGCTCTGGAAGAAGTTCCCGATCACCCCACAGCATTGGCCAGCCTGGGTCTTTCTCGTTTTCAACTCAAACAGTATGACGAAGCACTGCGTGACTATCAACGCGTCTCGGCGCTCCAGCCTGATGATCCCATGCCCTTTGAAAAGATCGCCCGAATTTATGAGCGGGTAGGAATGCTGCAAGAAGCTGTGCAATCCTTCATGCAGGGAGGCGAATCGGAGATCAAGAACCATGATGTTGACCGCGCTGTGGATGATTTTAACAATGCGCTCCGCTTGAACCCCGAAAATCAGACGGTTCACACTCGTCTGGCCATGATCTACGACAAGCTTGGCCGCAAAGACGATGCTGCCAATGAATATTTAGCTACTGCCAGTCTAATGCAATCCGCCGGTGAAAAAAATAAAACGCTGCAGGTTATCCAGTACATCCTTCAAATGGCTCCCAACCACGCCGGTGCCAAAAAAGCTCTGGAATTGTTCCAAAATAACCAGACACTGCCCCGCCCTGAACGTCGCAAGGGGAGCACCGGTCCGGTGAGAATGGCGCAGGTTCGTCAAATGGAAGGGGGTGCTGAGGCTGATATTAGCGAGGCTCCAGCTCATTACGACCCCATCACCGAAACCCGATTAAAAGCCCTCAAAGAAATGGCCAGCCTGCTTTTTGAACAGAGTGAAGAAAACCAGGCCAGCAGCGGCCAGGTCAACCGCAAAGGCATGCAATCGCTCACGCGAGGCACCGGCGGGCTCTCCCCCGAAATGGCTGAACGAGTACGTATTCAGCTCCACTTGAGCCAGGCGATCGATGCACAAACTTCCGGCCAGGATGAACAGGCTGCTTCTGATCTTGAAACTGCCATTAACCTGGGTCTGAATCAATCTGCTTCCTTTTTCGTTCTGGGTCTCTTGCTGCGAAAAAAAGATGCGAAAAAAGCATTGGTGTATTTACAAAAATCGGTTAAAAATCCTTTGTACGCAATGGGTTCCTACCTGCTTATGGCCGAAATGGAAGAGAAGAATGCTCAGTATCAAGAAGCGGCCCTTCATTCTCTCCACGCCTTAAAAATCGCTGATAGTGAAACGGTTCCTTTTGAACAAAGCGGCGAATTGGCGCAATTGTACGAGCCTATTCTGGATTCACAGACGCGCGTCACCGATGAGAAAGATCTTCGTAATCTATTTCACATTATCAACGAACAATTAATGCGTGCGGACTGGCGCGAATATCTTACTGCTGCCCGGCGCCAGCTTCCTCCCCAACCTGAAGGCAGCCCGCCTTTACCCCTGGCCGAGCTGCTGCTTGAAACGAACAGCAGCCAGGTGGTCGAAGCAATGATCAACGTCAAACGACTGGCCTCTGAAGGGAAATATCGCTCTGCCATGGAAGATGCCTTTCATGCCCTGGTTTACGTTCCCCTGTACCTTCCTCTGCATGTTGAAATGGGCGAATTATTGATCTCTGAAGGCCGCGTGATGGAGGCTGTGGAGAAATTTTTACTGGTCGCCAGCGCCTACACTGTTCGCGGTGAACCTATCCAGGCCATTAACTTGCTGCGGCGTGTCACCCGCCTGGCACCAATGGATCTATCTGTCCGCGGCATGCTGATCGATCTGCTTAAATCTGAAGGCCGTCTGGATGACGCCATCCAGCAGTATATGGATCTGGCCAACGTTTATTATCTGCTGGCTGAACTTGATCTGGCCAGGCAAACCTATCAATCAGCCCTGTCCCTTTCCCAACAATCCAGCTCTACCCGCCAATGGGCCATTCAGGTATTGAATAAATTAGCTGACATCGAGCTGCAAAGTTTGGATTGGAAACAGGCCATCCGCATTTTCGAACAACTGCGCAGCCTGCAGCCGCAGGAACCCGGTCCCCGCGCCACCTTGATCGACCTCCACCTGCAAATGGGGCAAACCAATATGGCCATGAGCGAACTGGACAGCTATCTTAAATTGATGGAAGCGCCAGAAGAAGCTGCCAAAAGCGGCCACTTCATAGAAAAATTGCTTGATGATCGTCCGGGTCAAGTCGGTCTGCAGCAGCGGATGGTCAATTTTTACGTTTCTCACGACCAAACCGATAAGGCTGTTGAAAAACTGGATAGCCTGGCAGAAAAATTACTCAAGGGTGAAGACAAGATCAATGCGCTTGCCACAGTCAAACGCATTATTGCTCTCAATCCACCCAATGCGTCAGAATATCAAAAACTTTATACTGAATTGAGTTTAAAATAAGCAAATCCCCTACATAAAGTTGAAATGCAGGGGATTCTTTTTAACTCGCTTAATTACCACCAGATGCGGAACCAACCATTACCGGAGGCTTCCTCGCCACCAATGGTGACATCCGCTTTGAGTTGAACCACTGACTGAGCGTTTAGATTGGGAACGGTCAAAAGCAAATTGCTGACCCCATATTCATTAGTTTCGGGCAAGCGGTAGAACTGGCTCGTTCCATCCGGCAAAGTGACCGTCACACCCACCTGTGCGCCTTGCATGGGCTGTAAATTTTGGTTTTGTACGATGATATACAGGGTTTGCTGTTCGCCCGCTCCGATCAACGCTTTTTGAGCGAAAACGCGCACCACCGGGTTGACCAGTTTCCCCTGAACGTTCTCCGCCACGTTCGCTTTGAGTAATTCCGGGTTAGCGACCACCTTATCGAAATAAATTCGACCAACATCCGTTAACACCACCCGCTCACCCGCAGCCCGTTCAGGCCACCATTCCATGCGCACATTTTCAAAATACTGAATATAACGTCCATCGATCATTTCCAGTTTCGACACCGGTAAACCAAAATAATTTGCCCCGCTGTAAGCGTCGTAAAATTGCAAAAATGCATAACAAACCGAAAATCCATTTGAAAAACGCCGGCAAGTCGGACCATCATCAGCAACATCTGCCAGTTGTGCGTTGTCTTCGTGCAGCAGCGCTCCCAATGCAGCCAGTTTCACTTGCGGGCCGGCCGAAGTATCTTCCAGGTCAAAACGAGCTTTCTGAAAATATTGAACTTGCTGCTTCGTCACCGAATCCATAAAATCATCGGTGATCGGGTAGCCAAAATAGAGCAGCGGATCGCTGACGCTGTTGTATTCCTTGAGGAACTGCCCTCTGATCCAATGCCCGGTTTCGGGAACGTAAACAGAGTCGCTGCCCTGGGCAAAGACTGAACCTGAAATGGTTGTAAATCCGACCAAAAGTACCAGGCTGAGAGCGAGTAAAATGATCCGCCGTAAATTTCTCATGATTTAAACATTATACAAAGATTGATGGCTATTCGCAATAGAAGCCGAAGTGAGGATTGAGATCACCAGGGATATTTAAACTTCCGCGGATTTTGTAAACACAGGAATAACAGGACATGATCCCGCTGACCCAGCCTCAAGTCAGATCGTATGCAGGCCGAACATCGGTCAGATATCCAGAACCTGCTGAAAAACGCCGCAGCGGCCGTCCTAATGGCATTGAATGCCTGCCAGGATGTCCACCCGGAGGAGGGAAAACATGAACACACTTGCGAATTTTTCTGCCTGAAAAATTTTATTCTAAGAGGATAGATTTTCTAAAATCGTGCGGCTTTTCTTTTTTTTGTGTTAACAGGTTGACCAAAAAGGCTGCCGCGCTGGCAAAGCCGATCAAACCGCCCCCATACCAGGTGGCAGTCGGGCCAAAAGAGTCATTCAGAATCCCGCCAAACAACGGCCCCACCCCTGAACCAATCCCAGAGGTGAATGTGTATACGCCCATATAGCGGGCGCGCATCTCATCGGGGGCCATGGCAGCAGCGCTGGTTGTGGAAGTAGGAACTACGATCATTTCGCCGATGGTGGCAATTACCATGCACAGCCAGAAAGCCCAAAAGCCTTTGCCAAATGCCACGCCCAACAAAGCCACCCCATAAAAAGCAGACCCCAGCACCAGCATCCACTTCGGATCGTGTTTCTTCACCCAATTGGTGGTCAGCACCTGAAAGAAGACGACCATCAACGCGTTGGTTGTCGGGATGAACCCATACAGGCCTTCGTTGATGCCAAAATTTGTTTTCACATAGATGCCCAACATCAACCACAACGTCGACGAACTGATGCGGTTGAGGGTGAAAGCACCGATCAGAGCTAAAAAAGGACGGTCATGCAGCAGGTGAGAGTAGCCTCCCAGTGTTATTTTTTCTTGGTTAAGTATTGTGCTTGCCTGTGGAATGGTTTCCACGGAAAAGAGCATCACCAACACCCCGCACAGAAGCAGGCCCAAACCGGTGATCGTGAATGAGAGGTTGTATGAAACCGCTGCAATAAATCCCCCAATGGCAGGACCCAGGGCTACCCCCAGGTTGTTACACATGCGTAAAATGGAATAGGCTTCGATGCGTTTTTCGCTTGGTACCAGATCGGCCATCATTGAATCAGAGGCCAGCCGGTACAGGGGTGTGGTGGCTCCATTTAATGCCATTAAGGCAATGAAATAGCCCACCGTATTCGCCAATTGGAAGAAATACCACGAGGCGGCACAAAAGATGAATGAAATAGCCATTACCCATTTGCGGCCAAACCGGTCGGCAATGGCTCCGCCCAGAAAAGTGGTGACCATGCCCACGGCAGCATTGATCGTCAGCAGACCGGCCACGGCTGTGAGCGGTTGGGCCAACTTCTCACTGGAATAGATAAGCAGGTACGGCCACAACATGCTGTGAAAGGTCCAGGCCAGCATCATTATGCCCGCGATGAGCCAAAATTGGCGCGGATAGCGTTGTAAAACTGTTCGAATTCGGGAAATCACGCATCTAATTCTAACATGGGTGTTATTAGTTCCAGAAAATATTTTGAAAGTGTATAATTTGCACCGGCTTTATATCCATTTATAAGAGGTGAATCATGTTGAAAGAATTTAAAGAATTTGCCTTACGCGGGAACGTGATGGACCTGGCAATCGGGGTCATCGTTGGCGGCGCCTTCGGAAAGATCATCACTTCGTTGGTAAATGACATTATCATGCCTCCCATTGGCCTGCTGCTCGGGAAGGTTGATTTTTCAAATCTGTATCTTAACCTGAGCGGAAAGCCCTTTGCCAACCTCAAAGAGGCCCAGACAGCAGGCGCAGCCACCATCAATTACGGTCTCTTTCTGAACACGGTCATCGACTTTTTGATCGTTGCCTTCATCATTTTTCTACTCATCCGCCAGATAAACCGATTAACGGTTAAACCAGCCGCGCCGGTCGCACCCAGCACGCGCGAATGTCCTTACTGCTGCACGCAGGTCTCAGTCAAAGCTAGCCGCTGCCCCAACTGCACATCTGAGCTAAAACCGCTCAAGTGATTTAAAAAATCCTTTCCGATTGGAAAGGATTTTTATTTTGATTAATTAACGAGTTCGTGTCTTACGCTGCTCAAGCCGGGGGCCCCCGCCGCCCCGGTAAGCCGGAGCCAGGATTGCGTAAATACTACACAGGCGGTTATCCAGCATGCGGCTTTGAATGCGCGCATCCAGATTCTCGATCTTTTCAGAAGTGGTGATGACGGTGGGCAGCTTGGCGTTATAACGCTCATTGAAGATCTGGTACAGTTTTTCCCGCGCCCACGGTGTCGCGCTCTGAGTGCCCAAATCATCCAGAATGAGTAGCGGCGTTGTTTTCACCCGTTGAAAAAGATCATCATAAGACACGTTGCTCGAAGGGCCAAAGGTGGCGCGCAGGTGGTCCAACAGGTCGGGGACTACCACAAAGACCGGATCGTCGCCCATACCTTTGCGATAATTGCCAACCGCTGCCGCAAGATGGGTCTTCCCGCTGCCGTACCCGCCGACCAGCATCAACCAGCCTCTGGGCTGTTCAGCGAAATCATTTGCCGCCCGATAGGCGCTTTCCAAACTCGCTTGAGCTTCAGCACTTAAATGCTCCGGCTCGCGCAGGCTGAAGTTGCCAAAAGTACGTTCGTTGAGAAGCTGTAGTTGGTGCACCAACGGATCATAGACATCGCGCACCGGTGAACGATAGTCCGGCGCGGTGATACTGACTTGCGTCGATATTTCCGGATCCTGCAGGCGTGAGCGGATGCGGTCATCCAGGTCTTCAAGCCGTTGATTGGAAGTGACCACCAACGGCAGACGCCGGATGTAGCGGTAATCGATGATCTGAAAGAGTTTTTCTGCCGCCCAGGGAGTGGCATTTTGCGCTCCCAGGTCATCCAGCACCAACAGATTCACATTGCGTATCTCTTCAAAACGCTGTTCAAAGGTGGAATCCGCCGCGTCATACGAATAACGCAGCCAGTCCAACAGATCGGGGACAGTTAAAAAGATGGTCGCCATGCCGTATTCCACGCAGGTATTGGCGATCGCAGCCGCCAGATGGGTCTTGCCGCAGCCGTAGCTGCCAGAGAGCAGCAGCCAGCCCTTGGGTGAAGCAGCAAACTGGCGCGAATGGCTGAGCGCGTTCTGCAGTGAAAATATCTGCTCGTCACCCAACCCCAAGCGCCCCTGCACAGAAAAGGACTCGAAGGTCATCTTCTTAAACGAGTCCAGGTTGCTCATCTTGTACAAACGTGTTTGTTCCGCCCGATTGCTTTTATGCTGCTGGCACACGCACGGCTTTAATTTGCCAAAATCCGGGTCGTCGATCGGTAAGTCTTGACGGATAAAACCGATGCCGCCGCAAATGGGGCAAACCGGCTCTTTTTCAGTGTTTGATGTAGTCGGCAAGTTCACCCTCGATGTAGTTCCTTGGATTTTCTTTATTGTCTCGTCTATCCGTTTCATTGCGTCCTTTCTCCTTCCAGGAGCGCAAGATCGCTTCCACGTAGTTCCAGTTGCGCACGTTCTTTTTTACTGCCAGGCTGATGGCTTCTTCCAGCCAGTCGGCCGGGTAGGTGTTCTCCGCATCCGACAGTACCTGCGAGAGGATAGGCGTGAGCGGGCCAATATTTTGTTCGTAAAGCTGATAGAGATTCGGCCGCTGCGGCTGCCCTACAGACACCCTATTGGAATCTGGCCTCCAGACCCCTTTGGCAATGGCCCGCTGAACTGCCCGCCCCCGCGGTGTATTCAAAAAATAGAGGGCCTCTTGTTCATAGCTGGCCTGTACCAGCACACCATGTTCGCAGGCCTGGGTGAGTGCGTTGATGATTCGCTCGCTCGTGAGGGTTGGGTTTTCTGCGGCGGCTTGTTCCAATATCGTTTCTTGGGGTACGTACTTATCCGGACCAGGTTGACCTTTGAGCCAGCGAAAGAACTGCAGGCAGATCTTTAATTCATCCAGTGATTCGATGCGGGGCAAGACGCCTGTAAAAAAGAGTTCAGGCACGGAGATGCCCGCAGAAGGCGAATCGTCAAACCCTTTGAACGGGACCATTATTTCTTGACTCCGGCATGTTTATTGTCTTTTTCATATCCACCCACGGGCGGAGCGGCATTCTCAAACCGAGCCAGATTGTTGAGAAAGACCAGTTCAATACCAGGGTGGGTGGGGCCGTTACGATGCTTGGCCACGATCAACTCGGCAATGTTCTGGCGCGGATTATCTTTTTCCATTGCGTCTGGTCGGTGAATGAACATGACGATATCGGCATCCTGTTCCAGTGAGCCAGATTCGCGCAGGTCCGAAAGCACCGGGCGTTTATCTACCCGCTGTTCCACTGCGCGCGAGAGCTGAGCCGCGGTGAGGACCGGCACGTTCAATTCCCTGGCCAGCACCTTCAGGTTACGCGAAATATTCGAAACTTCCTGTACACGGTTATCGGTGCGGCTGTCGCTGCCCATCAACTGCAGGTAGTCCACAATGACCAAATCCAGTTGATATTCCATGTGCAGCCGGCGGCATTTGGTGCGTAATTGCATCGGGGTAATGGCCGGAGTGTCGTCCAACCAGATATGAGTATCGCCAAGTACTTCAGTAGCCGCTGTGAACAGCTCCCATTCGTGTTCCTGCAGCTTGCCGGTGCGCAGCCGCTGGGTGTCGATGCGGGTCTCCTGCGCGATCAAGCGCTGCACCAGTTGTTCGTTCGACATTTCCAGCGAGAAGATGGCCACATGTTTTTTATGTTTCTGGGCAGCGTTTTTGGCTACCGAGAGTAAAAAGCCGGTCTTACCTGAACCCGGGCGCCCGGCCACGATGAGCAGATCGGATTTTTGTAACCCGCCCAGAAGTTTATCCAGGTCGATCAAGCCGGTAGGCACGCCGAAGATTTCTTCGTCGCGCTGTGAAAGCTCTGAAACGTGATCGTACGTCTCGCTGACCACCTGGGAGATCGGCACCAGGTCGTGTTTGACCCGGCGTTCGCTCAAGCCAAAAATATCTTTTTCAGCTTCATCGATAATGGTATCGACCGGTTTTTCCTGGTCATATGCCAGCTTGGCCAAATCATTGGCAGCCGCCAACATTCTGCGGCGGATGGCATTTTGCTCGACAATTTTGGCATAGGCTTCAGCATGCATGGCGCTCGGAGTCTGATTCAGCAGCGAGACCAGGTAAGCCTGCCCGCCGATCTCAGACAACTGGTTGCGCTCCTCCAGATCTTCCGAGACCGTCAGAAGATCGATAGGCGCGCGCCGGTCGTGCATGCGTGTGAATGATTCCCAGATCCATTGGTTGCGGATCACGTAAAAATCATCCGCCTGGATCACCTGGGCAATATCATAATAAGATTCGGGGTAGATCAACACCGAACCCAAAACGGCCTCTTCGGCTTCGCGGCTGTTTGGTTGAGACTGGATCTCAGTCGAGATATGCTCATCCATCGAAGAAAAATCACTCATGTTTCGCCCTTATCTAGAAAAGGTTGGCTTTTTATTTGTCTTCCGGCGAATTCGGCGAATCGGGAGAGGGAGGTTCGTCTCCCATTTCATCATCCTGGTCATCGAAATCGAGGTTTTGCAAAAAATCTTCGTACACCGATAATCGCTTTTTCGAATCCGCCTCTTGCTGGGGGGTCTCATTAGAAGGTTCTTCTGCTTCAGTTTGATCCACCTGAATATCCGGTTCGACGACGATCCCTGCTTCATCGATAATATCACTGGCCACCAAAATGGGTACATGCGCTCTTACCGCCAGGGCAATGGAATCGGAGGGACGGGAATCGATTTCGATCGTCTTATCCTCGCTCTCGATCACCAAATTGCCGTAAAATACATCTTTCTTGAGCGAAACAACTTCAACCCTCACCAGGCGAGCATTCATCTGGGCAAGAGTTTGAAGAATCAGGTCATGAGTTTGCGGTCGAGCCATCTCAATTTCTTGCAATGCGATGGTGATCGCTTCCGCTTCAAAAGGTCCGATCCAAATTGGCAGATATTTGTTTTCATCCAACAGGCGCAGCAGTACAATTCTCTGCTGGCTGGTCAGACTCACCCGCACACTGTCAATCATTACTTCAACCATCTTCGACATGTTCTCTCCATTGATCTAAATACTGCTTCAATTCTAACATGCCGGATACACACATGCAACTGAGACCGAAATTACCCGGTTTTTCTTGAGGCCCAGTCACAGTATCAAGGTTCTAGAACACCCCCCACTGCATAAACCAGATCGGATGTAAAAGAGAACAATACTTCTATCTTAAGTTTCTTTAAGTTTGCGGTATAATATTTTTACTAAACAAGTGGTGAGGCGATTATTGGTAATGTAATTGTTATAAGGCAATGACATCAGGGAAACATACATATACGCATGGGGGCAAGATGAAGCAATCCTGATTTGTTTTCAGATATTTGCTTGAAAATGTCTTTAATTAATTACTGATTTTGAATTAAAATCAAGGACTGATTTCTTAATTAATTAAGTCAAATCTTTCTTTTAATACTACTTACTGTAAATATTAAATAATTTTTTTAAAACAGGTAAATATATTACGATGAAGAATACGATCCTTTTAGTTGAAGGTAAACATATTGACCACCCTTCTTTTACCACCGGGCTGGCCAAAAAAGGGTATCTGGTCGAAAGTGCCCCCAGTGGGGCCGCTGCGCTGGAACGCCTGGAAACCTCCAACCCTGACCTGGCAATAGTGGATGCGTCTTCAATGCGCTCCACCGGCAAACGAATTTGCCAATCTCTGCAAGAGAAAAAGAATGATCTTCCCATCATTCTCATTGTCAATCAAGATGCTGATACCAGCGACAAAGCCGGCGCCAACATCATTTTAGTACTGCCGTTTACCATGCAAAAATTGGTCAACCGGGTGAAGCAGCTCTTACCCCTGCAAAATAATGATGCGGTGACTGTGGGTCCTTTCCAGTTGGATGCCGAACAACGGCGTGTGGTCTGCGACGGCAGACAGATCCAGCTCACACCCCGCCTGGTCCTTCTGCTGCGCATTCTGATGGATCATCCCGGTGAAGTGGTGGACCGCGAAAAACTATTCTGCGAAGCCTGGGAAACCACCTATACCGGAGATACCCGCTCCCTGGATGTGCACATGAGCTGGCTGCGGCAGGCCATCGAAGAAAATCCGCGCCACCCTAAATATATCAAGACCATTCGCGGTGTGGGCTACCGACTCGACCTGGATACCACCACGCGGCCCGTTCATCGAAAAAGAATTGACCCGGAAATAATTTAAAAAAAATTCCCCATTTTACAAGATGGGGAATTTTTCTAATCCAAAGAAGATTACTTCAACAAGTCGATGGAAGTAGCTCCACCGGATTGATATAGATTCGCTCCAGATGTATTCAAAGAAATCGTACCGCTATTTTGCATGGAAAGTTTTTGTACAATAAGTTGTGCTTGAAATAAATCTGCAGCTGTTCCACCGCTCATACTCGCAATTGCAGTCGGCGCATAGATTGTACCATTTAATGTATGAGCCCCATTTCCATTAGCAATGGTAAAAGCATGAGTATAAGCCGGATCCATCCATACTAAAACCCCTTGTATAGAAGGCCCAACCCCGCAAGTACTATCATTACAAGTTGGCGCAGACATATTCACGCCATAAGCACCATTATCCAGAATAAAATTCCCTTTTCGGATAATGACAGTAAAATTTTGGGCGGTAAAACTACCATTTCCATTTTCAAAATTACCCTCAGATAAGTAAACTGAACTTTTATTCATAGTTACCGCAACTGATCCGCCTTGGATATAATTACCTTTCTTGATATAAACCTTGCTGTTACTGGCAGCCCACGTCCGTTGAGCAGGAGCATAATTTCCATTAGTAATATAAACAAAACTATTATCAAGTTGAGTGGCAATACTGCCACCTGCAGTCAACCCCCCTGTACCTGATAAATACAAAGTTACCCCATTCATGATTAAATTTGCTGCCCCATTATCGGCATAAAATGATCCACTGATACAATATACACCGCTGGTTCCGTCTGTATTCGTTGGGGACAAGGTTAAATCTCCAACTCCATTACTGGTCCATGAAATTGAATCATAAGTTCCGGGATAAATTGTGCCTCCTGAATTGTTAACTGATACAGCCCCATAAGAAGGTCCGCTGCATGTTGGTGGACCGGGCGGATCATTTACTGGAATAACCGGGGCAGTGATTGTCGTCGAAGACTTTACAGGTGTAGGTGACATCCACACGGGATTTGTTACTGTAGTCACGTAGGTTATCGTTCCACTTGTATCGGTAATAGGAGTACTACTATTTTCCGCACTTATACATGAGTTAGAATAAATTCCACCTCCTGTTCCAGTGATTTTAGCTGCTCCCGAAGTATATATTCCGCCTGTAGTACTTACGTCGGAAGTTGTGCAGTCGGTTCCCAACACAACAAGAGCATTACCGCCAACATAAGGACCAGTTCCAATAGTTACTTTTGCAACAGCATCCGCAGTTGTACTGGTAGGTTGTTTTGAGATCACTTTCAGGAAATAAGTATTGACAGTAGACGTCACAACCGTGTGAATATTAATGGTTATGGTTGACCCTGAAGAGGTACAACTCGGATATGTCGTTGCCGTTGTCGTTGTCCCGCTGGTTGCAGTTGTTGCAGTTAACGCAGGAACACCACTTGCCGGGCAGGTAAAACCTGACTTGGCGATTTGGTACGCATTACTAAGTACGGTTGAATCTGCTGTTGCCTGATCCTGACGACGCTGGTTATAGACTTTGCTGCCGTCGACTGCCACTGCCGTGAACCCCAGCAAGACAACCATTGCCAGAGCGAGGATTATCAGAATTTGACCTTTTTGTGTCTCTATTTGTTTCATCTTTACCTCGTTGATCCTCACCTGTCTTAAAGATTAAGGCCTCAAAACAACGCCACTTGCCGTCACATTCAATTGAATACTTTGTCCAACAAACGCTCCCAGAAACGGCATGCTGATCTGGAAGGTATACGGAATGGTAATACGCATGGTTTGGCCGCCGGCAGCACTGCTATAAGGGCATGCATGATACGTTCCGCCGCTGTCTTTAATCTCAATCACCGGGCTGACAGTATTTTTCACAAATTGGGTGTCGATATTACTGGATATTCGTGACAATATTTGGGTGCAGTTACTGGGGAAACTGGTGCCATAGACAACACCTTCTTCCGCAGCATCTTTCAGAACAAATTGGATGATCAAGGCCCGCCCCAGGTCCACAATCCCGGCCAACATGATCAACAGCACAAACAAACTAATCGCCAATTCCAAAAGGCTTTGGCCTTGCTCCTGTTTTTCTAATGAAATTTTGTGAGCATATTTCACTCTCATGAATGCGACCCCCAGACCACATAACAACCATCAGCAAAGGTGAACTTTACAAAAGTGACGTTTGCAGAAGAGGCATTCTGATTGTAATTGAAACGTACCCAAGTGTAATCCCAGTTCAGGAACGGAAAAGAAATAGCGACATTTGTGGGCGAGGTGTTGGCAAACCCGGTTCCTCCCCAGACCGTACTGGTTCCGCTCTTTTGGCTTTCAAAAACAATATTATTCAGCGTTGGGGTACCTGACCACCAGATTTCAATATTGGAAACAGCACGGTCGCTCGCACTGCTATTTTGGATGTAAATATTGATGGTATTACCGCTGTAATAGACTGGGGACCCATACCCGATATTGCTGCAATTTTGATTACTTGGTAAAGTGGGTGTAGAGTAAACACAAGATGAACTGGAAGCCGGTATTGTGTTATTATATGCACAATAAGGTACACATTGGCCACCATATAGGATATCTCCGGATGGGATGCTAGCTTGAACACCATCGAGATTAGGGCAGACATCTACAATGGTGGTAACAACAGTGGTAACAACTACTGCTTGGTTTCCCGAAATCACGACCCCCGAGATCACGGTGCGGTGAGATGTCGATGAGATCGGGATAGTGGTATTTTTCAAGACCGGGAAAACCAAGTTAATTGTTTTATTCACAATCACATTGACACGGTACCCTAATAGAGGAGCCTGCCCGTACACCGTGCAGCTCGTCTCTCCCGAGACCAGTTTTTCTGATGCCGGACAATCGCAATGACCCAGGCTCACGGAATTCCCCGAGCTATTTGGACCACTGTCATAATAAATAGATATATTGGCATCGGTCAACCCAATGCTGACCGCGGTTTTTTTTGCGCGGTTGCGAATTCCGGCACAGTCCAAAGCATAAACTGTTCCCGAGGTAGTGCTCGTCCCCGCGCCTGAGCCGTAGCGTGCCGCATCCCGGCTGGCGGTAAAAACCGCGCTGTAGTTATAAACCAGCCAGCCGATCTCGATCACCCCAAAAACCAAAAGCAGAAAGAGAGGCAGAACCAGGGCAAATTCAGCCAGGCCCTGTGCATTTTGTTTATTGGCTTTCTTTAAATGCCTAATCAACATTCCCATAGAAAAAATCCATCCGCAGAATTAATACATCTCTTTCATTAAAATTATAGCAATGTTTTTACAGGTAACGCCTTGATTGCATTTCTGTAAGGCGAGCGTTGTTGAAAAATATTCTTTAATTTGCCAAAATTGGCCCCTTGCATGTGACGTTACGTCACGTAATATAATGACTTTATCAGGAGATGAGCAATGGAAAACACACAAGAACGTTTTTTTACGGTGGGAGAATTAGCCAAGCGGGTGGGGGTCACTGTTAGAACCCTGCAATACTATGACAAGACCGGCCTGCTCAAAGCCAAATACAGCCCGAGCGGTCGCCGGATTTACCTCCATGAAGATATTTTTCGCCTGCAGCAGATCATGTTTCTAAAATCGTTTGGCTTTCCGCTGGCAGAGATCAGCCAGAATATCCTGCATCAGAATTTGCCAGCAGATCTTGCCCAAAGCTTTACCCACCAGCGCGACGTCATCTTGAAGCAAATGGAGAACCTCAATCAAATGTCCGCGCTGCTGGAGACCATGATCGCGGAGATCGATCTCAACCACGAGCTCAGCGTGGAAAAGCTTTTTACCATTATGGAATTGATGAAACAGGGCAATCCTTATTCTTTTGTCTTCCGCTATTTTGGCAACGACCAGATAAAAACTATTAACAACCGCTTCTCCTCCGAGTCTGCCGGAACATATATTGATAATTCCCAGCAAATCTTTGCGCAGTTACAGGACCTCTATCAGCAGGGGGCTGACCCCGCCGGGAAAGCAGGACAGGAACTGGCCGCAAACTGGTGGAAATTGGTCAACGAGTTCACTTCCGGTGACGACCGGATGCTGAATACCCTGGTCTCTGCCGGATTGGACATGGATCACTGGCCCAAAGAAGCCAAACCGATCCAGGAAGCGATTCAAAATTTCTTATCCAAAGCACTGGCTGTCTATTTCGAAAACAATAATATTCAAATACCTGAAGTGAAAGGAAATCAACATGAATGATCCAATTGTCTCTGTTACCGATCTGGTAAAACATTACGGTTCCAATACCGTGCTCAATAAGATCAATTTCGAGGTGGGTGCGGGTGAAGTGTTTGGCCTACTTGGACCCAACGGGGCAGGGAAAACCACCACGCTGGAATGTCTGGAAGGATTGCGTAAACCCAACGGCGGTACTTTACAAATCGCAGGCTGCGACCCGCAAACCCAGGAGCACAGCCTGCGCAGTCTCCTCGGTGTGCAGCTTCAATCTTCCGCTCTGCCAGACAGCATCAAAGTATCTGAAGCCCTGCAGTTGTTCTGCTCCTGGCATGGGGTCGCCCAGCGGGATGACTTGATCGAAAAATTTGGCATTACGCCTTTCTTAACCAAGCAGTTCAAGCAGCTCTCTACCGGCCAAAAACGGCGCCTGCTGCTTGTCCTCGCCCTGGTGAATTCTCCCCGAGTGCTGATCCTGGATGAACCGACTGCCGGTCTGGATGTACAGAGCCGTGCCCAATTACACGATGAGATCCGTCGCATCAAACAGCAAGGGATCACGGTTTTGCTAGCCACTCATGACATGGCCGAGGCTGAACAGCTTTGCGACCGCATTGCCATCATCCTCAACGGCAAGATAGCCTTTAGCGGCACACCCCAGGAAGTCACCGCTGCCGGGAACGGCCAAACAAAGATCACGCTGCGTACTGCACACGGATCGTTATCGGCAAGTGAAGCGTTTAGCGGCACTACATTTGTACAAGAAAAAGAAGGCTACTTGGAATGGAAAACCCGTGATGTTGCCGAGGCAGTCACCCAAATTTTAGGCAAAGTAAAAGCGGCCAATGATACCGTTGAAGACCTGCGCGTTGAGCGCCCGTCTCTGGAAGAACGTTTTCTTGAACTGGTGGAAGGGAATTAATACAATGAAAGCATTTTTAAACTATTTATGGATTCAATTTAAAATGGATCTGCGCGACCGCGGCACCCTGCTAAATTTTTACCTGGTTCCCCTGGTCTTTTTCTTCGTTATGGGAGCGGTTTTTTCTTCGGTCACCCCGTTGATGAAAACCACCCTGGCCGCGACCATGACAATTTTTGCAATTACCATGGGCGCTGTCATGGGTACCCCCAGTCCATTGGTGAAAATGCGTGAATCGGGCACGATGCGGGCTTTTAAAGTGAACGGCATCTCGGCTTCAGCAATTCTGACGGTTCAAGCCCTCAGCGCTTTCATTCATCTTTTCCTGGTTGCCGTTATCATATACTTTGTTTCTCCGCTGGTGTTCCATTCACAACTTCCGGTCTCAGCAGGAGCATATTTTGCCATTGTTGCCATCTATCTACTGGCCTGCATCGGCATTGGTCTGCTCATTGGTGTGATTGCCCCCAATCAGTCCACCACGACCATGTTCTCGATGATTGTCTTTCTGCCCTCGCTACTCTTGAGCGGGATCATGTTCCCGGCCAATATGCTGCCGGCTGCTTTAATGTGGCTGGGGCGGCTCTTCCCGGCAACCTACGCCCTGCAATCATTCTCCGGGTTAGCCTTCCATCTCTCTACCGACATAAATGCTGCTTTCTCTTTGATACTGGTTGCGACCTTTTGCGTGATCATGTTCATACTCGCGTTTTTGCAATTGAACAATATCCGTAAAAACGAGCAAATGTGATCTCTGGCTTGATTAACCAAAACGGTTCTACCACAGCAGTCGTTGGAGGTAAAAACAGCAAAAGGTTTATGTTGCAAGAAGGATTGTTTGTTGTTGCGAGCCTCGCAGAGGCGACCTGTACCAGCCTTATCGGCAAGCAATCTCTGTTGACTTTGCAAAGCTTTTTGGGGATTGCTTCGCTCGTTTCACTCGCTCGCAACAACAGAAGAAGGATTGGAACTTATCTACCTTCCACGATCATGAGACTGTAAAGCTGATAAACGAGACTGTCAATGTCATGCGGTAGACCTGTTTTAATTTATATGGAATAAAACTGGATGGCTAAATTAATCCGCCGGCACCGATGAACAACACCATCAGCGCAGCAGATAAAGTACAGAAGAAATTTACCCAATCATTGTCCAACCAACGCCAGCCGCGCAAATACTCCGTGGCAGTTCCGCACCCATGTTGCGGTGATTTCTCGGTCTCTTTTTTACAAGCCGGACAGTAATTTACTCTCTGCAGCGTTGCCCCCAGCAGGGAATCGACAAAGCTGGCCAGCAGACCAGCCAGAAAGAGACCCATGATCACCCCCGCATGCGGTGTCGTGAATGGCTGCGGCCATACCCACCAGGCGGTGAGCACGATCAACCCTGACCCGGCAGCCGCTCCCATAGACCCCGCCAGCGTGATTCCGCCCGATGTCCCTTTGCTTACCTTTTTCCTGCTGGTGATCAAGATCGGCGCGTTACTGGCCAACAGCCCAATTTCTGTTGCCCAGGTGTCAGCATTTGCGGCTGCAAATGCTGCGGTGAAACACAGCCAGGTGATCTCACTTTGCGGATAGAGCACATGCAAGATCACAAAAAGGCTGGCCACGCCGCCGTTGGCAAGCACCTGTCCTGAATCGCGGCGCGCCCCTTTAGCAGCATATTGATCAGATTCACTTTTTTGGGAGCTAAATAATTTTGAAAACAAGGAAGAGGAAATAAAAAAGACCAAAAGCACTATCGACCAGCGCAAACCGCCCAGGCCAAACACAATTACCCCCATTCCCAATGCAGCAAAAGCGCCGCTCAGATCCAGCCAACCGAATCGCCAGCCAAAGACCGCGACGATCAAGGCCAGTGTTCCGCCAATGAGAATTTGCAGTCCGCTGATGGCCTCCATATTGATCTACAAGACCATCATCAGCAAAGCAATTGTCAAAAGAAAAGGCGTTGCTATTCCACCAAACCAGAGTAAATAAGAAACCTTACGCTGTTCATTTTTACGAAAATAATATAGACCAATCACCACATCCAGTATAAACAGGATACTTCCCAGAATAGGCAAGATCAATAACCGGTTCGAAGGAACTGCATCCAGAGGGGTCCCCAATGGAGTGACTCCCATTGATACGGTCTGTTTGTAGGGGATAAATAAGCTGGTCAGGACCACCAAAGCCAGGGTGAAAAGCAGTCCGGTGATGAGGGTGCCCCGCGCCGCAGGATATGAAAAAACATTCTGGATAAACTCAGCCGGCTGTGAGGAATATGCATCGATGGGGGTGATGCTGCCCATTTCGAGGGTGCGCTGGAAGGAACGAATAAAATCTTCGGGGTTTTCAGGAGAAAGGGCCAGCACTTTGTTGGTCGTTTCAATAATCACCATCGACTTGAAATCTGAGGCAATGAAATCTACTTTGCCCAGATCGGAGTGATAGCTTACACCCTGGTAGGCACCAGGCATGGAAAACATAGGAGGTTTCAGGGGAGTGAGCAATTCATCTATAGTCCGCACCCACTCCACCTCGGTCAGAGGGATGTCTTCGCGGCGCAGGCCCCACTGGATGCGCAGTCCTTCCCGTTCGATGGTATAGCTGGCGTGGTAGAGGCCGTAAGCGCGGTAAACGACCAGCGCAAACAAGCCCAAGAGGAGCAGCGCGCCAAAAAAACACAGGATAAGCAAGCCCCCAAAATGTTGTTGAAAAGCCAGCCAAATCAAAAAACCGCCGCTGCCGGCCAAGAGAACAGCCAGGATACTGTGAAGTATCAGGCCGTTTTTCCAAACAGGTCGAAAAACAAGGGAACTGCTCATTGACCTCTTGATCTACTCTTTGTGCAGAATGCAATCGTGCAGGGTCTGGCAGACAATTTCGACCTGATCCTCGGTCATCATTCCCGAGAACGGCAGCGCTAAGCCGCGCTCACCCAGATCTTCGGTCACCGGAAAATCTCCCGCACGGTAGCCAAACTGCTCCACCATGTATGGCTGCAAATGAATGGGCAGGAAATACGGCCGCACCGGAATACCGCGGCTCTTTAATGTCTCCGCGATCTTATCGCGGTTCAAGGTGGCATCGAAGCGGATAACATAGACGAACCAACTCACACGAGTGGTTTCACTTACCAAAACGGGTGCCTCAACGCCCTGTATCTCACTCAAACGCTCAGCATACCAATCGGCAACTTGTTGGCGTTTGTTGAGCAGTTCTTCGATGCGGCTCATCTGCACCACACCCAGNNATGCCGCCTTCACCGGTGGTGATCTGTTTATTCGGGTAAAAAGCGAACACACCGTAGTCGCCCAGCACGCCGGTCTTGCGTTGTTTGTATTCAGCGCCAAGTGACTCACAGCTATCTTCGATCAATTTAATCCCGGCTGAATCGGTAATCTTGCGCAGCGCATCGTAATCGGCCGGTTGGCCAAAAACATCCACGGCCAACAAGGCTTTGAGGGGGCCGGGGTGCTCCGCGCCCTTGCGCGGCAGCCAGTGTTTTGCAGCATGACCCCCGGTCTTTAGCTCGCGTACTGCGGCTGCGGCTTTGAGCGAGTCAATGTTGCCGGTCAGGGGATCGACATCCACAAACACAGGAATGGCTTTCTCAAAGATCAGCACATTCGTGGAAGCAACAAAAGAAAACGGCGTGGTCACTACCAAATCATTTTGTTCAATCCCAGCCGCGCGCACACACAGATGCAATCCGGCGGTACCGGAATTGACCGCGATGGCCTGCTTTGCTCCGGCAAATTTGGCAATCGCTTCTTCAAAAGCATCTATCTGGGGGCCCATGGCAAGGTTGGGAGTATTGAGCACATCCATCACCGCCTGGCGTTCAGCGTCAGTGATATCAGGATAAGACATCGGAATATTAGGTTGATTGTTATTGGTCATAAATAAATTGTACCTTGATTTAAAGCGAAAATCACTTTGGGCCAGCGTGAACTAAGCCGTTCGTTTTTGTACTTCTGCCAACACCTCATCCACTGGTACGATCCAGGCCTCGCCGCCACTGCGGCACTTGAACTCCACGCCGCCCTGTTTCAAGGCGCGTTCGCTCACGGTGATGCGCAGCGGAATACCGATAAGATCGGCATCGTTGAATTTGACCCCGGCAGATTCCAGGCGGTCATCCACCAACGGTTCCAGCCCGGCCTGGGTCAGCTCTTTTTCGATTGTCTCGGCCATGCTCCAGGTATCGATGGTCTTGCCGGCTAATACCACCAGGTGTACCGGGAAGGGTGCAATGCTCTCCGGCCAGATGAGACCGCGTTCGTCATGGTGTTCTTCGGCCACGCAGGCCAGCAGCCGGCCTACGCCGATGCCATACGAGCCCATCACCACCGGTTTGGCAGTGCCCGCCTCATCCAGGTAAGTGCAACCCAGGGCGTCTGTGTAGCGCGTGCCCAGCTTGAAGATGTTGCCCACTTCCACCCCGCGCGTCAGACGCATGGGCTGACCGCAGTTCGGACAGGCACTGCCGTCAGCGGCGGCACAGATATCGGCCACCTGCGTGGCTGTGAAATCGCGTCCGTAATTGACGTTCAATAAATGGTATCCGGTCTCGTTGGCTCCGGCCACCAGGTTGGCGCACTGCGGGATCAGGTCATCAACGATCACCAGCACATTCTTCAACCCTACCGGGGAGGCAAAGCCGGGCTCCGCCCCCACGGCGCGGATCTCTTCTTCCGTCGCCGGACGCAGATCTTTGGCAGCCAGCAAATTGGTCAGCTTTGTTTCGTTCACTTCCATATCGCCGCGTACCACCGCAAAGACAAATTGCGTCCGGTCGCTCTTGCCGTCGTTCCCCTCGATGGTGGCCGTATAAAAGACCGCCTTGGCCGTCTTGCTGGCCGGAACGTTGAGAAACCGGCAAAGGTCTTCAATGGAAGAAG
>PMIV01000149.1 GCA_003158355.1 Anaerolineaceae bacterium | reverse complement strand
TGCAAAATTGTTCATCTACCGGATTGTAAATCACATTCGCACATGAATCTGATATTTTAGGGCCATTTTTTGACTTTTCTCTCCATTTATGCTATTCTTCTTGTTCAAGTTAAATTATTAAAATATATTCCCAAGAAGGGTTTTTGATCTATGCAACGAGAGCGAGTCTCAGATAATGTTTACTGGTTCCAAAGCGAAATCTATGCTCAGGTGACTGCCGGAGCGATTACCGGGCCACAATGGGCTGTGGTAATCGATACCCTGGCCATACCAGAAGAAACGATCGAAATGCGCAATTATATAGAAGACCAATTAGGCGTTCCGGTCCGATATGTGATCAACACACACTATCACGCAGACCATTGTTGGGGAAATTGTTTTTTCCCAGGGGCAACGGTGATTTCACATAAGCTGTGCCGAGATATGATCGAACAAAATGGACAAATTTCTCTGGATAACGCCAAGAAACAAAACCCGGTTTTCAAGCAAGTGAAGTTGGTTTTACCGCATATGACTTTTAGTGAAGGCACGTTGTCACTACGGGTCGGCAAAAAAACCCTAGTGATGCAAATGGCACCGGGCCATTCAAAAGATGGCATTTCGGTTCTAATTGAAGAAGATCGGGTCCTTTTTGCCGGTGATTCCTTTATGGCGCTCCCTTATTTTGTTGATGGGAATCCGGATGAATTGAGCGCGACGATCAAAAAAATTGGCAAAATGGGTTTGGAGAACATCATTCAAGGGCATGGTGATATTATTCTTCGCGGTGAGATCGAAGAAGCCACGCGTGAAAATTTGGCATATATCAACGCGGTTCGCAAGGCAGTACGTTCTGCCGCAAAAAAACGTGAACCATTGGAAGCGCTTGCCGAAATCAACATCGAATCGTGTGGCAAAAGCCGGGTTAACTTAGGCGGTTTAGCCGAAGATCTTCATAAACGCAATATCAAGTATTTGTATCGTCATGTGGCCGAAGAAAACGAAGCTGCTGCACAATAACCGATAACTAATGACCTCTCGCATGAGAGGTCATTTATTTTCCTTATTTATTTTGTTCAGAGGGAATCGTTTTTTGTCCCCGCTTTTGTAATAAAGCGCGCAAACCCACAGTTCGTTCCGTACCATTCATTAATCGTGCAAGGTTTGGCAGCAATGTATAAATGACGATTGCCAGTGAAGCTGCTCCATATACCAAATATTCCCATGGTCCCAAACCTTGTGCTGCATTATAGGCAAAGATCACCAGTGAAAAGAAAGCGATACTGATCGTGGTCAGCGAAGCATATCCAATTCCCAGGTAAACCAGCAGGACCAATGGCAGAATAATTACCAGGCCAACTGGCCACAGCGCTACTGCTCCACCCAAGGTTGTCGCCCCCCCTGCTCCACCGCGAAGACGAATTTTGCCCAAGGAATTACGTTCGATCAAGAAAATTGAGAAGATCTGCCCAATTACAGCCAGGATCACAGCAATAACCTTCATCCAGATACTGCCTGGCAAGATCAAATACGCAATGTATGCAACAAGAATCCCTTTGCCGCCATCCAAAATAGCCGTCATTACTCCAGCCAATGGACCGGCTGCGCGAACGGTGTTTGTTGTACCCACCCGACCGCTGCCGACTGTACGGACATCTATCCCTTTTAAGATCATCACAATCAGATATCCAACCGGAATCGCTCCGATCAGGTAAGAACTTACTATTACGAATAGAACTTGACTGATCATTCAATCTCCATGAACAATAGTTATAACCCTGACTGGTTGGATTGGATTCGAAAGGATAATTATTTTTATGGATACTAAAGGAGGAAAGAAAGGATAAAAAACATTGAAAAAGCCAGGGTTGGTTCGATCCAAAGTTTACCGGCAGTTTCATTTTCTTCAAAATTTGCTGCCAGGCTGGTAAGTGCATACACCAAACCTAAAAGGATTAGTCCAAAAGGAATTGGTTTGATTGGAAAATAAAAAAGGCAGATCGCAGCCTGCGCGATGATCAAAGTGATCGTCACCATCCAGGGGATCAATCTCTTATCCGGTATACGTAAATTCAAGGTGCGGGCACAGAATAAGGTCACTGCAGGCACAATGGCGCTTAGTACTACGTAAAGCCTGAACCCGGCTCCACGCAGCGTGATCGCCAGGATCAAGAATAAAACCATCGAGACCACCGTTAAACTAACAATGGATAATGGAAATAAAACATCTCTTCGGTCGACGGAAATGTATTCAGAAACTAGCACTACCACAAAAAGCAGCCCGCCCATCGCGAAAATGACCCACCAGGCAGCACTTACCGCGATTTCGTTTAATGGCACGCCGATCACCAAAGCCGTCAGCGCAGGCAAGAGCAAATGCCGCCAGCGTTTTTCCTCTCTCAGGTGTGGGTGTCCGGCAATAACCCAATCGCTTCCAGCCGCAGCCATGCCTGAAACCAATATCGAAACGATGGTAAAAAAATTGATGTTTGCGACAAACAAGAAACCCGGAAACTGAATAGTGATGGAATTTTCTGGAATATGGATAAACGCGGCAGTTGAATAAGCCAGCAATACCATGGCGGTAACAATGCTTAATCGTCCTGAATCAGGTAAGTAGCGGTTTTCCTGCATTATTTTATTCTACACTTTCCCTACTTATTCCGCGAGGGCAATATTTCCATAGATTTGGAAAATACCTCTAGATGGGTAATCGATGAACGAATCTCGCCTTTTATTGCCTAGAACATAATAGAACGCCACTCCTATGGTAAAATTACTATTCGTATGAAAACGCCTCCAAACCTCACTGATTCACATCCACCTAAACTTATATCTACATTAATGGGTGGATTTAATACTGTTGCCAGCAACATTTCACTTATTGTGCTGCCGGTGGTTTTAGATTTGGTTCTTTGGCTGGGTCCTAAGCTAAAGCTCGAAAGCCTCCTCACCCCTCGTCTCATCGATCTGACGAATACTATTCTCAAATTAGAGACTACAGATTTACAAGAGACTATTAAATCCTCTCAAACCATCTGGACTCAGTTACTCAGCCAGTTCAATCTGAATATCATGGTACGCACATTCCCGGTGGGAGTACCAAGCTTGATCGCTCGAGAAATGACCATTGATTCACCTCTTGGAAACAGCTTGCAGTTCCAGGTGGCCACCATCGAAAACGCATTTCTCATTCTCATCGGCCTCCTCATTCTGGGCTTTTTTCTGGGAAATTTCTATTTCAATGCGCTTTCACGTTATACAGCCAAACCGGCTGAAAAATTGGAATTCAAGAAATTAATGTTCCAGTTTGGACAGGGACTGGTCATGGCATTGATCCTGGCTGCAGTGATCTTGATCATTTCAATTCCTGGTCTTTTACTGCTTTCAGCGATCTCCCTTGCCAGTGGAAGCGTCGCAAATTTCATTTTACTGATCGCAATTTTTGCGCTCATGTGGCTGGTATTGCCTTTGGTTTTTGCTCCCCATGGTGTATACGTTCTGAATCAAAAGGCTTTTCCTTCTATGCTTCTTAGCATACGCATGATCCGCTTTTTTCTGCCCGGGACAGGAATGTTTATTATCACTGCCGTTCTTATCAGCGAAGGGCTGAATATGGTTTGGACAATTCCAGGAGCAACTTCTTGGTTAACCTTGATCGCGATCTTTGGTCACGCTTTTATTGTGACTGCCCTTTTAACTGCTAGTTTTATTTATTATCGTGAGGGGCTGCGCTGGATGCAAGAAATGATACAACGCATGTCAACTCCGATGAGCAAGCCTGAAAATGGAGGCCCCTTTGGAACAACCCGTCAATAATTTACCTTCTTATGGTGCAAAAGATATTCAAGTGCTCGAAGGCCTGGAAGCAGTGCGCCGCCGCCCGGGTATGTACGTAGGCGGCACAGATATTAAAGCCCTCCATCATCTCGTCTATGAAGTGGTGGATAACTCCATTGATGAAGCCCTGGCTGGCGTTTGTAATAACATCGAAATTACCATCCATGCCGACAGCAGCGTTTCTGTTTCGGATAACGGCCGCGGTATCCCCGTAGATATTCACCCTGAAAAGCACAAATCAGCGCTCGAAGTTGTCATGACGGTCTTACATGCCGGCGGCAAATTCGGTCACAACAGCTACAAAGTTTCCGGCGGTTTGCACGGCGTGGGTGTTTCAGCCGTAAACGCCCTCTCTGAATGGTGCGAAGTCCGGGTTTATCGTGACGGCAAGATCAATTTCCAGCGCTATGAACGCGGCATCCCTCAGGAGCCGGTCAAAGTGATCGGTGAATGCGACATTGCCAAAACCGGCACCACCACGACCTTCCGCTTTGACCGTGAATTGTTTAAAGGGGAGATGGACTTTAGTTTCAATACTCTCATCCAACGGTTCAGAGAGATGGCCTTTGTCACCCGCAATGTCAAGATCAAACTGGTGGATGAGCGCGACCCCCAGCGTGAAGCGACCTTCCTGTTCGAAGGCGGTATCTCTTCCTTTGTTCGTTACTTGGACCGCAATCGCGAGGTTCTGCATCCCGTTTTCTATGTTGAAAAAGAAATCGAAAATATTGGTATTGAAGCGGCCGTTCAATATACTGATGCGTACAGCGAATCGATTTACTCCTTCGCCAACACCATTAACACCATTGACGGCGGTTCCCACCTCACCGGTCTGCGCACAGCTATTACTCGCGTCATCAACGACTACGCGCATAAAGCTAACCTCCTCAAAGACGCCGATCCCAACTTTACCGGTGATGATACCCGCGAGGGCATGACCGCCATTGTGAGCATCAAGCATCCCGATCCGCAGTTCGAAAGCCAGACCAAAGTTAAATTGATGAATCCTGAGGTACAGACTTACGTGCAGCAGGTCGTCGGTGAAGCTTTCAGTCAATTCCTGGACGAGAACCCGGCGGCAGGCAAAGCCATCGTTTCGAAGTGCCTCACCTCTGCCCGCGCCCGCGATGCCGCCCGCAAAGCCCGCGACCTGGTCATCCGCAAGTCAGCTCTCGAGAGCATGACCCTGCCGGGTAAACTGGCCGACTGCTCCGNNAAGATCCTCAACACCGAACGCGCCCGCCTGGATAAGATGCTGGGCAATGAAGAGATCAAATCCATGATCTCCGCTTTTGGTACCGGCATTGGTGACAATTTTGACATCAAAAATCTGCGCTACGGACGCATCATCATCATGACGGATGCTGATGTCGATGGCGCGCACATCCGCACGCTGTTATTGACCTTGTTCTTCCGCTATATGGCTCCCCTCATTGAGGAAGGGCACGTTTTCATCGCCCAACCGCCGTTGTATCAGATTTCGCACAAGAACGAGCACAAATACGTCTACAATGACGCGGATAAGGATGAATACCTCAAAGAATTAGGCCCCCTGGCAGAAAAAGCAACACTGCAGCGTTACAAAGGTCTGGGCGAAATGAACCCCACCCAGCTTTGGGAAACAACTATGAACCCCGAAACCCGCACGCTGNNGTTCCCCCGCGGACGCGCTTCATCGTGACCCATGCTCATGCTGTGAGGAATCTGGATATTTAAGTTAGAAGTAAAAAGGTTTGATCATCAAAAACAATGTCGTATAAAAATGACGTTGTTTTTTGTTGATCATCGTACGTTATTTATTGGTTTCCCAATTTGTATCGGCTCAAAACTCACAAAAAATGGTGCAGTCGCTTTTGACTGCGCCATTTTGTGAAATAAAATATCATCTCTTTTCCCCGTGATCGTGCGTACTCCGGTATGGATTATTTTTTTATTTCTACAATTCGATACTGCTGCTACCGACCACACCTTTGACATGCTCAAGGGTAGCGCCGTTCAACCACGGACTCGCTTCATCGTGACTCACGCCAATTCTGTGAGGAACGAAATATTTAAGTTGTAGTTAGGATTTTTATAGTCCAGAAACAAAAAATATCAGCTAATTTTTTGATATTTATATTTCATTATCTTGGATTTTCTATCGCATAAAATAATAAAATTTTAGTTCTGTTATTGATATATGATCGAGATATTACAAACTTCCATATATTCAAAAAGATATGGAAATAATTCACTCCAGACAGGAATAAAGTAATTAATTAATTGCCAATTGCTTTTTAATCCCCCTATTTAGTTGACTTTCATTTATCCATTTATTTTCAATGCTAGTATAAATTAATTGCGTTACCTGAACTCGATCTTTGATATCACAAAAGCATTTTCCATAAATATTATTGGTTAATTCAATAAGTTTTTGTGAGGATAATTCATACAAATCATAATGAAGTGAATTAATAAATTCATCAAGTAACAACCCATTATTATTTTGTTTATATTTAATTCCAATATTTTTAATTACATTCTCATCAAACAAAACAAAACTTATTTCTTCAATATCATTTCTATTCGCTGCATATGCAGAAATACATCTTTCAAGCTTCGAATTATCATCACCAATAATATATATTGATAAAGTATTTTTCTTAGTTTGCAAATCACCAAGCGGGTCAGCAGGAATCTCATCACTATTAAGCCAATCATAATCACTAAGCGATTGATCCCAGATTATGTAATTCTTCACAAAACGTAACGCCAAGGACATTAATTTATTTTCCCCAACATCTCTAAAACATAAATCATTTTATTTTTGAGTTGTGGCGCGTTTTCTTTTTCAATTGCTTTCTTTAGAGACGGTATTGCAGAAGGATTCATCAAATAAAGCAATCCAAGTCTTGCACCTTCTCGAATATATTTCGATTCATGTGACAAACATTTTTCTAGTAGTAAAGTACGATGATGGTAAGTTTGTGGATGATTGATTCGCCCAAGAAAACCTAATATCTTTATAGCTAGCATGAATTCTATTTTTCCGCTATATATTAGATTGGAAATAATCATTATTGAAATTGAATCGTAGGTGTTAATAATATTAAAAAGTTCATAATCAAACGAATCTGAATTATCGACAGTTTCATCAAAATCACCTCTAACAATTTTCATGACTGCTTCTTCAGCTTCTGAGGGCAAATCAGGTAGAAAGGCATTGTCATAAGATTTGTAGGAAGTAGCTGATATTTGATTTTCATAAAAAAAAGACGAGTTTTTAGCATAAGTTGTTGAATCATAAACTTGCCATCTTTCCTTACCAATAAATTCAGGAAGAGTGGAAGCAGTCTGACCAACTTCAGGATTTGGATTCGTGGATGCTTCTGTCATTCAATATCGCCTTGAATTGAAATATCCCTGGCTAAATTTACTAATTCATCTAAAAGATGAAGTTGTTGATCTCTAGACAATTCAAGACTGTAATCACCTTGGGTGTTAATATCAATTTCGAGATTGGCAGTATATTCTCCATCAATTATGTTTTGAGGAGGTAATCCACTAAATGGTTGAGTTACAATGGTTTGAAATTTCAGTGCAAAATATTTTGACAACCGATTAATTTCTAAATCATCAATAGTAGTAGATTTTTTTGGTCTGTTTATTTGATATAAAAAATCCCTCGAAAACTTTGGGTCAATTACTATTTTATTCTTCAAGTATTCAGATAAAAAAAGGTAACTAGATTCTTTTGATTCAGCTCGGGAAAATAATGTGACTCCAAAAGCGATTCTTTGTGCCGCTGGGCAATTATCCAATTTTAAAAAGGAATGGATTGATGGAATAAATGATGAAACTACTTTATCAAATAAACCGAGACTCAAGAATCCTTGCTGATTTGGATAATTCAACTTAGTCGCAATATAGTTAATGTCAATCCTTATTGGATTTAAATCAATAACTAATAAACCTGCGTGAAATTCTCCTTCGTAATGGTGAGCACTAATTTTTTGATTAATACTAATATTTTCAGGGGAAGTTCCGACTATTTTCATCCACCAATCGTTATCAATAACATAATTTTGCTTAGGAAACAAAGAGTATCTTAAAGAATTTACATTCCAATTTGTAGTACTAACAATATTTGGAGGATTATTCATTATTCACCATTTTCTTTAGAAGACGTTTAATCATTCTATTACCGATTTATAAGAAAAACATTTATATTTCCCTTTTTGGATTTTAACCAATATGGAAATTTTATTGAATTACTATATCCCTAACTTAATTTATTTTCAATCATCTTTAATTTAATAACCAAAATTTTCAATAATTTAATTATATATCAAGAAATAGAACCTCAAATTCAACAACCAAACCAGCGTATAATTTCTATAATTATGAATCTTTAATCAGAAATAAACAACCTGATTATTACCGGTCATCCTCCTCACCCAAACTAAGGCAGCGAATCCGTGTCAAATCCATCGATTAATGAGCACTTTCAACGTCTGAGCCATCTGCTGGAACTGGAAGCCGAGGCTGAAAAACAGGAAGCCTTGCATGAGATGGAAGGTCGCTCCCCGGCTGCCGCTGTTGCCTCCGGTTCCACGCTCATCAATCTGGTCATCCACAACGATGAAGCCGGGCTGGGCGGACGCATCCTGATCACTTTTGGCATGCGCAACCAGACGCTGAATCTGCCCTGGACGCGTCTGGGAACAGGTACGCCGGTCATTCTCTCTGAAGAAGGCGTAAAGAGTGAGACCCCCGGCTGGCGGGGCGTGGTCAGCCGAACCTCCAGAAGCAGTATCCAGGTGGCCTTTTCGGAGCCGCCCGAAAGTGAATCTGAGCGGCCTACGTTTCGCCTTGACCGCTTCAGTGATGAGGTCTCGTTCCAACGCCAGCGTCAGGGTTTGGAAAAAGCCAGCCTGGCGGCCAATTCCCGTTTCGCTGACCTGCGCGACGTTCTGCTTGGGCTTCGTCCCCCGGCTTTCCATGCCGTTGACGCTCCCTCACCCATCAACGCCGCCCTCAACGATGGGCAGCGCGAAGCCGTGCTCCTGGCCCTTTCCGCCGAGGATGTGGCCATCCTGCACGGCCCGCCGGGAACCGGGAAAACCACCACCCTGGTTGAACTGATCGGCCAGATCACGCGCTCCGGTCAGCGCGTGCTGGCTGTCGCCCCCAGCAATCTGGCCGTGGACAATCTCTTCGAAAAACTGTTGGCAGCGGGTGAAAAAGCGGTACGGGTCGGGAATCCCGCCCGGGTACGGCCGGAGCTCCGCCAATTCACGCTGGATGCGCTGGTAGAAAAGCATCCAGACTACAAAGTGGCCCATAAGCTCACTCGCGACGCCTACACGCTGCTCGAAAGAACCTCCAAATATACGCGTGCCAAACCGGAACCCGGAGAGCGGCGCGCCAAACGCCAGGAAGCCAGGCAAATGCTGGCAGATGCCCGCAAGATCGAAGATCAGGTCGTGACAAGCCTGCTGAATTCTGCGCGGGTGGTCTGCGCCACCCTCACCGGTCTTGACCGTGAGATGCTCCGCAATGAACGCTTTGACTGGTGTATTATGGACGAAGCCAGCCAGAGCACCGAAGCTGCTGCCTGGGCGCCGCTGCAGATCGCGGATCGATTGGTACTGGCCGGCGACCATTTGCAGCTCCCGCCCACGATCATCTCCGCGCAAGCCGCTGAACAAGGAGCCAACGTCAGTATGTTAGAACGGCTCATCGCTCAGCTCGGAAAAGGAGCCGTACACCGCTTGTCGGTGCAGTATCGCATGCATCAGCAGATCATGGAATTCTCTTCCCACGAATTTTACGATGATGATCTGGTCGCTGATGCCAGCGTACGCGATCACTTGCTGCAAGACTTACCCGGCGTCTCTGCAAATGAATTGACCGCATCCCCGATCGATTTCATCGATACCGCCGGCGCCAGCTACGATGAGAGTGCTGAACCGGACGGCGACAGCCGCTATAATCTGCAAGAAGCCGAATTGGTCGCCAAAAAAGTACAGGCGCTGCTCGCTTCAGGTCTGGCTGCCTCCGAGATTGCCGTTATCACGCCATATTCAGCCCAGGTGCGGCTGCTGCGCGAACGCATCAAACAACCTGAGATGGAAATCGACAGCGTGGATGGTTTCCAGGGACGCGAAAAAGAAGCCGTGATCGTCTCGCTGGTGCGTTCGAACCGTGAAGGAGAGATCGGCTTTCTGGAAGATGTG
>PMIV01000157.1:7548-15630 GCA_003158355.1 Anaerolineaceae bacterium | reverse complement strand
TTTGACACCTGCCACCATGGCAGAAACGGGGAAACTGGCAGCATAGGCAATGGCGCAGGCTGCCAGAACATTTACCTGGTTATGTTCGCCACGCAACAGGATCAATTCGCGCGGCATCAATTTTTCAGTACCGGCGGCAGTTTGCAGCATTAGATTCTTGCCGTCGAAGTACGTACCGGTTTGACCGGGAAGGGGTCGTTTCAGGCCGAATGAGATCAGTTTGCCCTGCAGTTCAGAACGCAAGGTCCACGATCCGGAGTCTTCGCGGTTCAAGATGGCGAGATCGTCAGAAGTTTGATAATTGATGATGTGTGCTTTGGCTGCTGAATAATTGGCCATTGACCCGTGGCGATCGAGGTGATTGGGGGTGATGTTCAAGATGGCCGCAATATGGGGGCTGACGGTCATTTGCTCCAATTGGAAACTGGAAAGTTCCAAGACCACCTTATCTTCCGGCTGGATCTCATCCAAATATTCAATCAAAGGCAGACCAATATTCCCGCCTACCCAGGCTCGTTGTGAATCCTCTACTGCTGCGTTGGCCATGCGGCCAACCAGGGTGGTGGTGGTGGTTTTACCGGCAGAACCGGTGATGCCGATCACAGAAGCCTTGACCGATGCCATAAAGATTTGCGAATCATTAGTCAACGGCAATGAACGCTTGACAGCTTCTTGCACGATGGGTAGATTCAGCGGGATGCCTCCGGAAAGGCAAACCAGATCAACTCCATCCAAAAGTTCAAACGAGTGTGAACCAAAGACGCATACAACAGAAGTATCTTTGAAGGAAAGAACCACTTCTGACAGTTCCTCAGCAGAGCGCCTGTCGTTCAGGGTTACTCTGGCTCCCTCTTTGACGAGGTAACGGGCCAGAGCCTGTCCCTGGCGGGCGGCTCCGATAATGAGGATGTGTCGTTCAGTCCACTGATTCACAAATTCTCCTTAGACCAAAGCTATGGCAATGCCAAACATGGCACAGAGTAAGCTGATTAACCAAAAACGCTGCACTACCTGAGTTTCGCTCCAGCCGGAAAGTTCAAAATGGTGGTGGAGCGGAGCCATCTTGAAGAGGCGTTTGCCGTGGGTGACCTTGAAATAACCCACCTGAAGGATGTCACTCATCGCATTGGCGACCGGGATGACTGCGATCAAAGGTAACAAGATCCATTGACCGGTCATCAATGAGACAACACCCAAAACAGCGCCCAGAGACAACGAACCGAGGTCACCCATAAAGAGCATGGCCGGGTGAACATTAAACCAAAGGAAGCCAAATATTGCGCCTACCAGAGTGAAGCAAAAACGGCCGACAAAAACATCGCCCTGAATCAGGGCAATACCGCCGTAGGCTGCAAATGCTGTCGCGGAGATCAAACCGGCAAGCCCATCCAGCCCATCCGTGAGGTTCACTGCGTTGGACATGCCCACGATGATGATGACAGCAATCGGGATATACCAACCACCAAGGTCGATGATCGTGTGAGTTCCCGGCCAACGTAATTCGGCAACATTCAATACGTTACGTAAGAAATAAGTGGTGATGAGGGCCAGAACGATTTGAATGATGAATTTGGTGCTTGCGCGCATGCCAATACCCCGGCGAGGCCCGCGAATTCCTTCCCAATCATCAATGGCACCGAGGAGGGCAAAAGCAATCATGACAACCAAAGGCAACATTACCGACTGCCCCAACACGTTTAACCCTAGCAGGGACACTGCGTTAAGGAGGATGGTCAGAACAGCGACCGGGATAAGGATCATCAAACCGCCCATAGTGGGCGTTCCCATTTTTGTGATATGGCTTTCGGGCCCTTCAACCCGAATCATTTTTCCGAGTTTGAAGTGTTTGAGGATCCTCAAGAGAGGGTTTCCCCAGATCACAGCCAGGATAAATGCCAGACCACTTAAAGCCAGTGCAAGCGATGTTTCTTTCATTCTTCAACCTCCAGGTTTGCGACAATGCGATCCATTCGCAGTCCATGTGACCCTTTAACCAGGACTACATCCCCTTCTTGTAGAAGGTTGCGCAGCGTCTCAACAACCTGCTCAGCATCTTCAAAATTGGATACCTTTTGTGCCGGCATACCTGAACGAATGGCGGCTTCGGCGATCATTTTCCCTTTTTCACCAACGGTTAAAATTTGCTCGGCAATTTCTGATGCACGGATTCCAACCATTTCGTGGCCGGATCTTTCATACGGTCCTAGTTCGAACATGCCGCCCAGAACCGCAATGTGGCGGCCGGGAATTTCTGAAAGCAAGTTCAATGCTGCCAGGGTGGATTCCGGTGAAGCATTGTAAGTATCATCAAGGAGTAATGCCCCTTGACGGGTTTTTACTGCGACCAGGCGTAATTGATTGCTTGAACGTTTTAGGCCAAAAATGATCTCTTCCCAGGTTAATCCTTCGACCAGACCGGCGGCAACGGCACGTAAGGCAGTATGCACCGAATGGCGGCCGATGAGCGGAATCCGCATTGAGAATTTTTCTCCGCGGTAGTGAAGTCGGAAACTGATGCCTTCCAGACCATGACTTTCAAGCGAATCCGCCCAAAGATCCGCTTTGGGATCTAACCCGTAATAAAAAATGTTGGCTTTGGTGAGAGAGTTCATCGGGCGGACCAGGGGATCGTCGTAATTCAAGATGGCAGTACCATATGGGGCTGATGGGAGGGACTGAACCAGCTCACTTTTCCCTTTGGCAATGATTTCCTGGGATCCAGCCCGTTCGGCATGCACAGTACCGATGTTGGTAATAATGCCAACCTGAGGCAGAGCCATTTCGCAAAGCTGGCGAATTTCTCCGGAGACGTAAAAGCCCATTTCAGTAACGGCACACTGCGTACCCCGAGTGAGTTTCAAGAGCGTCAGAGGAAGTCCAATTTCATTGTTCAAATTGCCCAGATTTTTCACGGTACGGTAGCGCTGGCTCATCACATCGGCTACCAATTCCTTGGTGGTGGACTTTCCGACACTGCCAGTGATTCCAATGACACGCAGATCGAGCGAGCGGCGCCAACCCGCGGCAACTTTCTGAAGCGCTACTGTTGTATCTTCCACGCGCAGTGCAAATGGACCGGCGGGGAAGGAAAAATCGGGGGACAATGGTTGACGAAGGTCAACGACCGGGATAGAAGGGTCAATCTCTTTTTGGATGAAGGCGAGTGAAGCACCGTTCTTGAAGGCTGCCTGGACGTATTCATGCCCATCCACGCGGTCACCGGCAATGGCAACAAAGAGAGACGCGGGGATGGCCTGACGCGAATCGATCACTGCTTCACTAAGGATCAGTGAGGCATTCTCGTATCGTTTTCCCGTCAAGGGTGCAAGTACATCTGCCAGCGTAAACATTTTTTTCCTCTATTTCCCTTGTAAACTCGCTCGAACACTATCCGGAGGAATATTCATCAGCACTACCAACTGTTTTACTTCTTCACTAAAAACAGGAGCGGCCACGACAGAACCCCAAATAGAACTAGCGGGTTTCTCCAGCCAGATATAAACCATGAATTGCGGGTTATCGGTGGGACCCCAGCCAATAAATGAAGCATTGGTTAGATTGCTGGAGTACTCGCCATTAACAGCGATTTCTGCAGTACCCGTTTTGCCGGCGACACTATAACCCTCTACCAGAGCATCTGAAGATTCTTGCTGCAATGAGGTATAAAGCATGTTGGTAAGGGTATGCGCGGTCGTGGCTGTAATGGGCATACCAACGATCTGCGTATTGGTATTGTATTGTTTGCCGTCTTGAATGTAGGCTTTCAAAACATGCGGAGCGACCATTTTGCCATCATTGGCGATGGCAGAAGCTGCCATCAACATCTGTACCGGAGTTACTGCCACGCCCTGACCGAAGGAATTCGTGGCTAAATTGACTTCATACCACATCGGATCACCCGGTTCGCTCAGCGGGTACACTTCTTCTCCGGCCAGGTCGATATTTGTGCGGTGACCGATGCCAAAGCGGTCGAGATATTCGTAAAATTTAGTGGAACCAACCTGGGTAGCGACCCAGGAGAGACAAACGTTCAGAGAGTGCTGCAAGCAGGTTACCATTGTTTGTGGGCCCCAGGCACCGCGGTCCCAGTTATAGATATTCCAACCACCGACAGTAATGACACCCGTATCGGTGAAGCCGGTATCAGGGGTGACGGTATTTGTATCCAGGGCAGCGGCCATGGTGAGGATCTTGAAAACAGATCCGGGTTCATAGACCTGGCTAATGGCCTTGTTGAAAGGAACACCAGTTGTGTAAATCTTGCTAGAGTTCCAGTATTCATTCAGGTTCATGCGCGGAGTGCTGGCCATTGCCAGAATTTCTCCATTGCGAGGATTCATAACGACAATTGTTCCATTGACTGCGCCCGTGCTTTTGACTGCTTTATCCAGGATGGATTCGGTAGACCGCTGAATTTCACGGTCTATGGTAAGGATCAGACTGGCACCTGCAGGAGCAGTGGGGATGGTCTGCAGATCGTAAGGATCGAGGGGAATCAATACCTGCTCTTTGGTCCCGGCCAGTAAATCGTTGTATTTTTCCTCAACGCCGTAATATCCGCGGCCTTTGTCGCGGTCCAGATAGGAGTAAAAACCAATCACGTTGGACGCCAGGTCGTTTTCAGGATAAATTCTTTGCAGGTGGGCCGTCCAAACCAAACCTAACAATGAGGGCAATTTTGAATTTTCGCCATACAGGTTGGATTTGTTGTAATCATTTTTTAGTTTGTCTATCTGGGCAATTTTGCTTGAGTCTACAAAATCAGCCAGCGTAACATAAACACTCTTGCCTTCAACATATGGCTGGCTGGCCTCGGCAAGGATGGTGGCATAGTCTGACCCAACAATGGAAGCCAAAGTTGTGGCAATGGTGGCCGGATTAGCTACATATTGAAGTTCAACACCGAGCTCATAGACTTCTTTGTTGCCTGCCAACAGATTTCCCCAGCGGTCATAGATATAACCACGTTCTGATTGAATGGTGGAAACCTGATAACCGTAATTTTGGGCCCATTGATTCAAATTTTTCGCGTGGGCGTTGGATTGAATGCTTATCATTTGAAAAACAATCAACCCTGCGAAGAGGGTCAGGACAATTCCTAATATTTGAGGGCGGGAGAGGTTCTTTAGCGATTTCATGAATTACCTCTCACACTACTGCTCAGGCGATTGATGCCTTGAAACAGCCAATCCCAGAGAGAGTCGCGGTATTCGGTCTTCACCACAGCACCCTGGGTTTGGGTAATGCCGGGGGGCGGGGCAAGAATGGCAGTTTGCCGGCCTGTGTATCCCGGAACAGAAACGTAAATCACATTATCTGGGTTAGCTTCAGAAAACCCCATGCTTTTTGCGCGTTCTTCCATCACGGCGGAAGAAGAGATCTGGGCTAACTGCGCTTTGTAATCTGCAATGCTGCGTTCAAGTGAGCGCCGTTCATAAGCCAAGTTGTAAGTATCCAAACCGGCTTCGGCAGCCTGGCCGCTAATCGTCAGATAAATTCCTGCCACCAATAAAACGACTACCAAACCGAGCAAAAACAAGCCAACTAACTGGATCTGTGATCTCCAGGGGGCTTGTTTGAACGCCTGGGGAAGGTTAATCTTTTTCCAGAAAGGCGTCGGTCTGCGTGATGTATTTCTAGTTTCAGTCATTTTCTACCTGTAACCGCTGTTTGTTTATTTTTTCTGCAACTCTCAAACGAGCACTGCGTGCCCGTGGGTTTGCCGCTATTTCTTCTTCGTCAGCCGTAATGGGATGACGGGTGATCTCAATAATGCTTGCCTTATGCCCACAAGTACAGATCGGTTGATCTGGCGGGCAGATACAATCGCTACTTTCCTTGCGGAAGAATTGCTTTACGATTCGGTCTTCCAATGAGTGAAAGGAGATGACCGCCAATCGACTACCGGGTTTCAGTGCCGTTACTGCCTGGGGAAGGAAATTTTCGAGAGATTGCAGTTCGCCGTTGACTGCGATGCGTAAGGCCTGGAAAGAACGGGTTGCGGGATGGATTTTACCACCGCTTCTTCCCACTGATTTTTCAATTAAGGCTGCCAATTCAAGCGTTGTATGGAAAGGACGATTGGCAACAATGGCGCGGGCGATGCGTCGTGAAAGCCGTTCTTCGCCGTAACGATAGAAGATATCGGCCAGGTCTTCATCTGATAAAGTATTGACCAGGTCGGCTGCGCTGGTAAGCTGAGTGGAATCAAAGCGCATATCCAGTGGACCGTCTTTCATAAAAGAAAAACCGCGTTCGGGTGAATCAATTTGCATGGACGAGACGCCCAAATCGATCACAATGCCGTCCACGAGGTCCCAGTCAAGTTGTTCAAGGGTTTTCAGAAGGGTGGTGTAAGAAGTATGCTTGAGCGTGTAACGTCCCGTGAAAGACTTTAAACGCTGATCGGCAAGTTCCAGCGCTACAGGATCCAAGTCAAGGCCGAGCAATTGCCCGGTGGGAGAAGAAGCATCGAGAATTCCCCAGGCATGACCTCCTGCGCCCACAGTGGCATCCACATACCTTCCGGAGCTTATTGGCCGTAAAGATTCTATGGTATTATGGTAAAGAACCGAGATATGAGGAGCAGGAATCTGGCTCATATCGTTAGATGGACAAATCAAAAGCTGCGAACCGTTTAGCAAGCTGGGCAGGATCTTCCATGCCTTTATCTTGTTCCTCGAGCAGTTCCGGATTCCAGAGTTCGATGTCGTCACCTGTGCAAACATAAACGGCTGAATTAGTGAGATGACCGGCTTTGCGTAATTCAATAGGAATGAGGTAACGGCCGGCACTATCCAGATCAATCTTGTCAGCCAGTGAATACAACTGCCGTTTTAATGCACGAGCGTCTTCATCTGACAGGCTCAATTTGCTGACGCGTTCTTTGAGAATGTTCCAACGACTGGAAGGCATGATGATGAGGTTTTGGTCAAATCCTTTGGTAATGAAAGCTCCTTCAGACAGTATTTCACGAAAGCGCGTGGGAAAGGTAATGCGCCCTTTTTCGTCAATCGTGTTTTCCAACCGTCCTAAGAACATTTATTCTACCTTTCCTATATACAGCGAACGCCGGACCTAGTCCGGCGCCCCACAAATTCCCACTTAATCACACTTTCATACACAGTATACCCATTTTTTCTCCATAATTCAAGCATTTTGACACTTTGCGAGGAACCAATTTGGTTTGTTTTTCGTCTTAAGTAAAATTACAGATAAAAGGAACTTTTTAATGAAGAAAACTATTTTAATGATTACTATATTGAGTATGATCGTGTTGAACGCCTGCCAGAGTCAGCCGACCGTTCAGCGTGTAGAAATGCCAGCGAGTACAACTGAGGCAGTCACTTCAACAACCGCTGCAACAACTGCCAATCCTTCAGCAGGGCTGACATTAAATGAGATCCAGAATGCGACCATTTTTGCACCGCAAGCCCAAAAAAATGTCCAGCTAAAAGATGGAAAATATGAATCCGGATCGGGAATCGATTACGGGTTGGTGGAAGTACTTCCTCAATCAATTCTGGCTGACTTGAACGGGGACGGTGCCCAGGATGCTGTGGTTGCCTTGGCGGAGAATACCGGCGGCAGCGGCGTTTTTGTATCCCTGGTGGGGTTTCTCAGCACCGGGAGCGGTTTTAACCAAACTCAAGCGGTATTGATCGATGACCGCGCCCAGATCAATTCGGTCAGTGCTGCTAATGGAAAGATCACAGTGGATGCTTTGATTCATGGGGAGAACGACGTAATGGTTTCGCCCACCTTGAAGGTGATTGAAACCTACCAGTTATATGGGAATTCTCTTACCCTGGTGGACTTGCAGAAGACAGCGGAAAAGGTTGAACGCAAGATCAATATCGAGACTCCAACTGAACAGGAAAGTGTTTCTGGGAACATTGAAGTAAAGGGGAACATGCCGGCGGCACCTTTTGAGAACAATCTGCGTTACCGGTTCTATGACGAATCGGGCAGTCTATTAAATGAAGGCGCTTTCAAGGTGGAATCAGAAGATGTGGGCGAGCCGGCAACCTTCGATAATTTGCTTACCCTGCCTTCTGTGGCTGATGGAGCGAAACTTCGTTT
>PMIV01000157.1:263-7416 GCA_003158355.1 Anaerolineaceae bacterium | reverse complement strand
CTTGACGCTGATCCCAGGCAAGAGCTCTTTCCTGTAAAGCAGAAATACCGGAGGCGATCATTGGAATCATTCTGACAGAATAAAGGGCAAGGGCTAGAAAAAGAACCGAAATCACCAAATTTGAAAAAGTGATCGAGTGAATTAATCCATTCAAAGAAATCAATCTACCGGTTAGAACTCCGATTACAAAAACCGAAATGATCAACATAAAATGAGGAATAAGTAGCGCCCTTGGATCTGGATACGCAGTTCTGATAAGAACGGACGGCATCATGCAGGCGACGCTTATTAGATACATACACAGAACGATAACCAGCGTGTATTTCGCCCATTCGGTTATTGAATATCTTCCATTAGACGAAAATTGGGCAAAGAAACCACCGAATAAGAATAATACAAAAAAGGGCAGCCATTTTCCGGTAAGTGAATAATTCAAAAAATCAAATCCAAAACGGAATGATTTTTTAATTAAAACAGGGAAGGTGGCAATTTCTACTGAAGAACCTAAAAGCTGAGATGAATTAATCGGACTAATGATCAATAAAACAGTGCCTACAATTTCACCAGCCAGCACGGTAAAGAGTAATCGGTTATTGACAACGATAATGCTTTTATTTTTCAAATATAAGTTGTAAGCAATCAGGATCATGCACCAAATTGTTATTTGCCATACAGTGCCAACTTCGGAAAACCCAGCAGCAATTACACTAATAACAAAAGTAATCAGATAAATTGGCCAGAGAATGATCGTTTTTTTGCTTTGATGAAATATCCAGCAAAGCAAAAATAGGTTGAAAATTAGAGGCGTAAGATATGTAAGGCTTGAATTTCGCCAATAAAGAGATTGATAAAGATCCGGTGCAAGATAACAAGTAAAGATGATCAGAATAGACGCGATCAAAAATGAAACTAAACTAAAAAATCCTTTTTTATGTTTCGCAAAAATCTCATAGATCAGAAAAGTTAGAGATCCCAACCAGGTTAATATTGCGAATAAGGCGAATAAAGATTGCAATCTAGTTCCGAAAAGGATTTCAGTTAACCCCGCAAAAAGCGTTAGAGAATAGCGGTTGCCATTATATTCAGTACTATGAAAGTAAGGATAAATAACCCCTTTAAAAAAACCTTGTGCTTTTATTGTGCTCCCATAGCAATAATCATCCTGCAAATAACGAGAGAAAAAGCCCTTATACACAAAACAGGCTAATAGAATAATAGCAAGAGTAAAAAATATTCCAAGAGCGAATTTTTTAAACCAATTAGACTGGATCAGATTTTTTTGCATTGAGCCCCCCCCCATTTGTTTCATCAATTAATTTAATGGGTTATCAAAACCTATTAAGAAACAAATGTATTATACCCAAGAGTATTCATTTTGTACGGAATAAAATGTGACAGTGATAAAATGAGCCAACAATTCTTGGAATTAAGAGAGAACAAACGAGAATTAATCATATCTATTCAGCCCCGTCATACAGCAGGGCAAAATAATACAGATGGTAAAAAACACAACAGTAAGAGAAGTTTTTCAAAAGAGCCAGAAGTGAAAAAAATTTGAAATTATTCGATTAATTTCAAATTTTTGCAGAATACCCCCCAAATTGAAGCGGGAAGAATTCATTCAGGATGGATTTTGGCCGTCCCCTTCCATATCCAAATGGAAATGATGCAGCATGCGATGGAAGGAGGGTGCAAAGAGCACCCCGGCGACAATCAAGAAAACGATGCCTGAATATAATGCATAGATACCGGCGAAGATTTTCCCCGCGTTGGTATGCATTTGATCGACTGGGCCCATTCCACCCAGCAACATGGCAGTATTCAAGAAAGCATCTACCCAGGGCATTTTCTCGATCAGGTGATATCCAAGCATACCCCAGAAGAGTGATCCGCCAATTATGGCCAAAACGATCAAAAAATGATTTAACTGACGCTTAACGAAGTCTTTCCTGGAAATCAAAGGTTGATTATGATGTTCAAACATATTATTCCTTCTCAACGGTCTGGCGATTCTTATTATATGTAACTTTATCAAAACTAGCGAAGTGAATCATCACCGAAAGGGAAAAGATCATTTTTCAAGGTAAGACTGCGGTATTATTTATCATTACATTTAATATGGAGTTACTTCCGCATCTTCAATTGAGTAACATTCATTTTTGAAGTTGTTAAAACAATAAAGCGGACGGGAATTGAACTTCCCCATTGATCATCCTGGAATCGCCCGGGTGAAAAACCTGTGTCAGCGGCCGATCCTGAAAAATCGGCGGCTTAGCGGCGGAGAAGATAGAGCAGGATCGATCAGGATCGATCAGGTATAACCTTTATGGTTAATTATTAAGGACAAACATGGCTCAGCAAAAGAAGAATCGTTTTTGGATCATATTGGTAATTATTATTTTCGCAGTGTTGATATTTTCAACTCCAATACTCCGATTGATCGGTGACAATCTCATCGTTAAAAATTCCCTATCACAGTCTGATTTAATTACAGCGGTCAGCGGACCGGAATACCGGATCAATTACGCAGCTCAACTGTATAAAAGTGGGCTGGGAACAAAATTGTTTTTCACCGGGGGATACAGTGATAAGAATTTGCGTTACGAGGCCAACTGGAGCAAATACCTGGCAATGTCGGACGGAGTCCCGGAAGAAGCGATTATCCTGGACGATAAAGCCATTAATTCAACTTATCAGGAAGCCGAACGTTTAAAGGAATATATCGATGCCCACCCGGATCAGGTGAAGACAATAATTGTGGTAACAGATGCATTTCATACCCGCAGAGCCAAGTGGGCCTACCAGAAGGTTTTAGGGGATAAAATTAAAATTCTTATGGCGCCTGTGCCCTATGATAAAACAGGCTATACCAGAAATTGGTGGTCAAGTTCTGTGTCCAGAAAAATGGTGGTCGAAGAGTATTTTAAATTTACCTTTTACATTTTCCGTTACCAGCTTACCAGTGGCAGCCTGCAAAAGTGGCTGGCACAATTTGACAAGTTTTAATTCTTGCTTGCTTGTATAACCGCTTAATTTTCTGATACTCTGGGGCGATACTGCAAAGCTTCAGCTAAAAAAGAAGCGGTGATGGCTTCCGAGCCGGAAAGATCGGCAATGGTACGCGCCAGTTTGAGGATGCGGTGGTAGGCGCGAGCTGAAAGCTGCATCTGATTCATGGCAGCGCGCATTAAAGTACGGCAATCTAAATCGAGAGAGCAATAGGAACGTACTTCGGCCGGATGCATGTCGGCATTGCACGAGAGCGCAGTCCCGGCAAAACGGCGGCGCTGAACTTCGCGGGCAGCTTCAACCCGCTGGTTGACTGTTGACGAAGATTCTCCCTGGCGGTTGTCGCTGAGCTTTTCGTAATCAACGCGGGGAACTTCAATATGGATGTCGATGCGGTCCATGAGCGGACCGGAAATGCGGCGTTGGTATTTGGTGACCGTTCCAGGGGAGCAGGTGCAAGGGTGAGTGGGGTCGCCGTAATAACCGCACGGGCATGGGTTCATGGCCGCCACCAGTTGAAAATTGGCCGGGAAGGTGAGCGAGCCCTGAGCGCGGCTGATGGTGACCACCTTATCTTCAAGCGGCTGGCGCAGCACTTCGAGCACCTTTGAACTGAATTCGGGCAGCTCATCCAGGAACAACACGCCGCGATGGGCAAGCGAAATTTCACCAGGGTGGGGAATGTTGCCCCCGCCAACCAAGCCTGCATGGCTGATGGTGTGATGTGGAGCACGGAAGGGACGATTTTTGAGAAGCGGAATACCGGGGGGAAGTTGATCGGCTACCGAGTAGATGCGGGTAACATCCAGAGATTCATCCACCGTCATGCGCGGCAAAATGGCAGGCAAGGCACGCGCCATCAGGGTCTTGCCGGAGCCGGGCGGACCGATCATGAGCAGATTATGCCCTCCGGCTGCGGCAACTTCAAGAGCGCGTTTGACATGCTCCTGGCCTTTGACATCGCAGAAATCGGTTTGCACCACCACCTGCACCTGGTCCACCTGCAGCATGGGCTGGGCAGGGATGGTGACCAGACCGGTAAGATGGGCATAGAGTTCAGCTAGCGAGTGCACCGGGATGACCTCAAGCTCAGGGAAAATCGCCGCTTCGGGAGCATCTTCAGCTGGGACAAAGACGCGTTTGAAGCCTTCGCGCCGCGCCACAGCAGCCATGGGCAGTACTCCACGGATATGGCGCACACTGCCATCTAAAGAGAGTTCTCCCATGACCAGGCCGCCTTCCAGCGCATTAGTGGAAAGTTGTTCATTGGCCATCAATACCCCCAAAGCGATGGGCAAATCGTAGGCAGAGCCTTCTTTCCTAACCGTGGCCGGGGCCAGATTGACGCGGATACGCTTGCGCGGGAAGCTGAGTCCGGCGTTGCGGATGGCAGATTGCACCCGTTCACGGCTTTCTTGGACGGAGACATCGGGTAGACCAACAATGACAATGGGAGGTTTAAAACCGGGAGCAAGATCGACTTCAACGTCGACAATAACTCCTTCCAGACCGATCACAGCGCAGGCATTCACTCTGGCAAGCATGAGTTAAGTGTAGAAGGAGAAGGGGAAAATGTCAATCCGAATTTTTCATCTGGATTTTTCAGCGAATTAATCTTCATTCTCAAACCAATCTGTAATCTAAAAATTTGCTGCTGGATAAAGGTGCGCCACCCTTGATCAAACTTGGGTAGGTAAGTGCAATCTACTGATTTCGTGTATTTGAAATATTTTCTTTCAATTAAGAATTTTCTAACTGGCATTCATAGGTTAATGGCTTACCCCTCTTATTTTGAGGGATATAAAAATTTTGTAAAGAGCCTTGAAAAAACTTTGCAAGCATGTATGATTAATATATCATTTTTGCTCGAGGAGGGGACATTATGTTATTTGCCTTAGAAGAAAAAGGTCAAGGCTTGATTGAATATGCATTAATTCTTGTTCTTATTGCTGTGGTAGTAATTGTAATTCTCAAAATTGTAGGACCTCAGATTGGTGGAGTCTTTAGCCGGATAAGTTCTGCTATGAGGACTTCCTGATAAATATTGCATTATATTAGTCAACGAGAAAGGCTCTGATCACCAGGGCCTTTCTTGTTATTTGGGAAGATCTCAAATTCCGAAATTTAAGTTTGATTTATTTTATTAAATCCATTATACTATTGAGTAACCGGTTTACGAAACCGGTTACTCAAGGCGAAGCGATGAAAATAACCATCAGTGATATTGCAAAACAGGCCGGAGTTTCAAAGGCAACGGTTTCTAGAGTCCTGAATCACCACCCCGAAGGTGTTGGCGCAGAAAAACGCGCCCAAATCCAGGCCATCCTGAACGAGACCGGATTCCAACCCAGCGGCTTCGCCCGGGGACTGGCGACCGGTAAATCCCATTCCATCGGCCTGATCATCCCCAACATCACCAACCCTTTTTATCCTTTGCTGGTACGCGGGGTAGAGGATGCTCTAAACCGCGCCGGATATAGTTTATTCTTGTGCAATTCCGATGGGGATTTGGTCAAAGAGAAGGATTACGTGCGGGTTCTGATGGAAAAGGGGGTGGATGGAGTGATCTTGAATTCAGCAGCCTCGGATTGTGATTGTCAACTGGACTTGCTTGAGGCTCAGGGAGTTCCCTATGTCACTCTCGACCGGATTATCGAAGGGCAAGTGTTACATTATGGAGTTTTTCTGGATAACCGGGAAGGAGCCAGGTTGGCAACGAAGTATTTATTATCTCAAGAGGGGTGTAGGCTGGCTTTCTTGAACGGGCCAGCGGATCATTCCCAATCCAAACTGCGAGTGGCAGGTTTGGACGACGTTGTAAAAGAGGAAGGGCTGCCTCTCTCTTCCGTGCGTTTTTTTCAAGGGGACGATTCCATCCAAAGCGGCCAACTCCTGATCGGAGAAGCGTTGGACACATGGAAGCAAGGTCCGGATGGAATAGATTTGCCCTTTAATGCTGTATTTGCGGGCAATGATTTGATGGCGATCGGCGCTTTGCGCGCTCTCAAACTGTACAACGTCAAAGTGCCAGAGGAAGTACAGGTCATCGGTTTCGATGACATCGAACTGGCGCAATTAGTGGAGCCAGCGCTTTCTACTGTTTCACAGCCCACATTTGAGATGGGTTCCAGGAGCGCAGAATTATTACTGCAATTGATCAACGGCAAGAAACCCCGAACCAAAACTGTGACCATGAAGCCCACTCTGGTACTTCGCGGCACAACCAAGAATCTCAACAATTAATCACAATGGTCAATTATTTCTAAGGAGAGCTATTATGGAAAACTTTGTATTCAAAAATCCGACAAAGATAATTTTCGGGCGTGGCACAGAAGAGAATTTAGGCACGGAAGCCGCTTTGTACAGTAAAAAGGTTCTTCTGCATTTTGGCAGCGGCAGCATCAAGAAATCCGGACTTTATGACCGGGTGACGGCTTCGCTCAAGAAAGCCGGGGTCGAATGGGTTGAACTCGGCGGCGTGCAGCCCAACCCCCGCTTGAGCCTGGTTCGGGAAGGCATCAAGCTGTGCCGCCAGCATGGGGTTGGTTTGATCCTGGCAGTAGGCGGCGGCAGCGTGATCGATTCTGCAAAGGCAATTGCCATGGGCGCAGTGTTTGACGGGGATGTCTGGGATTTCTATGTAGGCAAAGGCGTGCCTGTTGACGCACTGCCAGTGGGAACCGTTCTGACCATCCCGGCAGCAGGGAGCGAATCCAGTACCGGAACCGTCATCACCAATGAAGACGGCTGGCTCAAACGGTCGGTAAATTCCGATCTGATCTATCCATGTTTTTCGATCCTCAACCCGGAACTGGCTTCTTCCCTGCCCAAGTTCCAGGTGGCTGCCGGCGCAACCGACATCATGGCGCATTTGATGGAGCGCTACTTTACCAACGTCACACATGTTTCTTTTACTGACCGCTTACTGGAAGCGACGATGAAGACCATCATTGCCACAGCGCCGCGGGTGCTTGCAGACCCGAATGACTACGATTCCTGGGCGGAACTGATGTGGGCGGGTACCATTGCCCATAATAACCTGTTGAATACCGGTCGTATCGGTGACTGGGCTTCCCATTCCATTGAGCACGAGATCAGCGGTATTTATGACGTAACTCACGGCGCCGGTCTGGCAGTCGTTTTC
>PMIV01000157.1:0-226 GCA_003158355.1 Anaerolineaceae bacterium | reverse complement strand
TGCTGGAAATGGCAGAAAAGTGTACTTCTAAAAATACACAAACAGTGGGTAATTTTGTCAAACTCGACCAGCAAGCTGTGTTTGACATCCTGAATCTGGCTCGATAGTCACTTGATCGCAGGTGATCAAGATCAATGTAAATGGGTGCGCCGGTTGATGCACCCATTTTTAAATTCCGAGCTAAAGCATCTTTAAAACTTACTAACGTTTTTTTCGGTTGATCACT
>PMIV01000249.1 GCA_003158355.1 Anaerolineaceae bacterium | reverse complement strand
TTCGTCACATGGACAGTACTTTTTTAGTGTGATGGAGGTTGGTTAACCAGCAGCCAGTAAAGCCCAAAAGTCTTGACAGCTTCCATAAATTTTTCAAAATCCACGGGCTTTACGATATAACTGTTTACCCCTAATCGATAGCTTTCTATAATGTCTTTTTCTTCCCGTGAAGAGGTCAACACCACTACCGGTATTGTTTTCGTACGTTCATCTGATTTTATTGTCTTCAATACTTCAAGCCCATCCACTTTGGGAAGCTTGAGGTCCAATAAGATCACCCTAGGAGTATTTGCCAGGCTTCCATCCCCGCTTCGGTCTTTTCCAAAGAGCAAATCCAGTGCCTCTTCGCCATCCCTGGCAATGAGAATATTATTTGCCAGATGATTTTTTTTGAATGCATGCAAAGTTAATTCTATGTCGCTGGGATTGTCTTCAACGTACAAAATCTCAATTTGGTTTGTCATTTTTTATCCTTTTCCCCGAGCACAAAATAGAAAGTTGTACCAACATTTAATTTGGATTCGGCCCAAACAGAGCCTTCATGTTTTTCGATGACTCGCTTAACTATGGCCAGCCCTACACCTGTACCTTCGTAGTCTTCAGATTTATGCAGTCGCTGAAATACACCAAAAAGCTTATCGTAATAACGCATATCAAAGCCAACTCCGTTATCTTTTACATAATAGCAATATTTAGTGTACTTTGCCAGGTCATTTGCTCCAGGCGGAGTCAACGCAGTACTGCCAATTTCAACCTGTGCAACTTTACATTCACGGGTAAATTTCACTGCATTTGAAATTAAATTAATGAAAACCTGGCGTAAAAGATTGAGATCTGCCTCGCAATCAGGTAAATTTCCAATCTTGAATTCAATTTTTCTGTTCTTCAACCCAAACTTTACTTCATCGATGATCTCTTCCACTAACTTCTGGGTATTAACCGTTTGCTTTTGCAACGATTGACGCCCTAACCTGGAAAATGCCAGCAGGTCGTCTACCAGGTTCCCCATATTTTTAGTATTGAGACGTATGATATCTATATAGCGTAAAATTTCAGGGTTCACATCTTTCGAAAAATCATCCACGATAATTTGGGCAAAACCATCGATCGCCCGGATCGGAGCACGTAAATCATGTGAAACGGAATATGAGAACGATTCCAGCTCCTGATTGGCTTCTATTAACTCGGCAGTTCGATCCCTTACTCTCTCTTCCAGTTCATCGTTCAATTTCCTGATCTCTGCCTCTGCTCGCTTGAGTTCAGTGATGTCTTGCATAATGCCTCTTACCCAAATAACTTTGCCGTCCACAACCTCCGGCTGACCTGCGGTACGAATCAACTTATGAACACCCTTGGCAGACATGATCTCAAGTTCAAGATCATAAGGTTTGGCATGTTCGATGGCCTCTTTCAAGGCATGTTCAATCAACGGCCGCGATTCGGGGGAATAAAAATTCAATCCGAATTCCACCGACGGCTGTACCTCGGGATCCAGGTCGTGAATTCGGGCTACTTCTTCGTTCCAGGTAGAAGTACCCTTCACAACATCAATTTCCCAACCACCAATTTTCCCAACACGGCCGGTCATATTGAGTAATTCTTGTTTCCTTTGAATTTCTTTTTCTATGCGTCTTTGTTCGGAAACATCTTCAAACAATGCCACAAAATACTCCGGCTTTGGGCTGTAAACAAAAACAGAAAAGGTAACATCCAAACCGGGTACATATGTTTCAAATTTATCTGGAATGCCGCTTTTAGCAACCCGGCCGTAGATCTCGAAAATCTCTGGATTCTCTTTTTGAATTCCAGGGATCAATTCGCTTACATTTTTATTTTCCACATTTTTCAAACCAGTGATCTTTTCGAAGGCTTCATTTGTTTTTAGATAAATGAAATCAACCGGTTTGCCATTTTCATAAAGCATTTTGCAGAAAGCCATTCCATTCAGCATATGGGTGAATAATCCGCGGTAATTGGCTTCACTTTCAATGAGTGACTGTTCGGTTTGTTTCCGTTCCGAAATATCCAGAACAAAACCACTGGTTAATTCTCCGCTTTCGCCGATCATGGCAAAACCAATGAGCACCCAAACCCGTGTGCCATTTTTACGAATATATTGTTTTTCATAAGGCGTGCAAACACCGTTCTCCTGGGCTTGCTTGATGGCAGCCTCATCCAGCGGTAGAAATTCCTCAGGGGTAATTTTGTCCCAACGGATCAACCCGGCTTCAAGCTCCTCACGGTTATATCCAAGAATATGCAGCAGTTCATCGTTCGCTGATAGAATTTTGCCGCTGATATCGGCAAAATCGATACCCACCAAGTTGGAGTCGAAGACGGTTCTCAGTTTTTCTTCGGATTCCCGCAGCTTCCGTTCGGCCGTCACTTTCTCGGTCACATCGATCGCCATATCCATTAAGGCAACAAAATTCCCGGATTCATCCAAAAGAGAGGTGTTATGCCATTCCACCAGGATGCGGCGGCCGTCCTTCGTCACGTTCTCGTTGGTAGAAATTTCTGTCCTATTTTCTTTACCCACTTTATCGATAATAGACTTCACTACCTGGGCGGCATTTGCAGGAATGATCGTATCATATTCGCTTTTACCGATCATTTCTTCTCGTGAATACCCAAAGATCCTTTCAGCCGACGGATTCCAATCCAGAACAGTCAGATTTTCATCGGTCAGGATAAAACCAATTGGCATACGATTAAATTGCAAATTTAACCGATTGAATAATTGATTTCTTTCTTCCGATATTTTTTGGTTTGCCAATTCAATTGCTTTGATTTCCGTAACATCAGAAAATAGGGCTAACATTCCTTTAACTTGATTCCGGTAATCGTGGATAGGAGCCACATCGATTTCAATAGTGATCAAGCTTCCGTTCTTTCGTTTTCTCTCGGCTTCATAATGACGTCCTTCATCTTGTGAGACATTTTTCTCAATAATCGCTTGAACATTTTCAGCGCTCGATTCTGGGATCAGCGGGTATGGTTTGCCAAGCAATTCTTCTTCTTTCCAACCAAAGATCGCCTCAGCTTGCTTACTCCACAAGGTTATGTTCCCATCCATATCAGTAGTAACAATTCCAAGAGGAGAAGTATCGATCAGACTTTTAAGCGCGCCCAAATTCTCTTTTAATTCATTTTCAATGTGCAATTTTTCAGTCACGTCCACAGCAATTTCGAGCCTAGACAGGCGTTCATTGAAAGAAAGGGAATGAGAGGTGATCTCCACATCAATTTTTTCGCCACTCTTTTTTATATGCTTCCAAGGGCAAGAAATGTATTCGCCAGGTAATTGAATTCCCTCTTTCTGATCGGGTATAGTCTGCTCACTCTGAATAGCAGGCAGTCTCATCTTTAAAAATTCTTCGCGACTATACTCGTAATATCTTAGTGCAGCATCATTGACAGCCAAAAAATTGAGTGTTTCCAGATCGTAAACATACAGGGGTACAGGGTTGGAGTTAAATAGTTGGCGGTACTTTTCGGCTGCATCTTCCAGTTCTTTGCGGTGCTTTACTCGTTCGGTGATATCCCGCACGACCCCCTGCATGTGACCCTCCGGCAAGCCGTAAGCTATGATCTCTGCCGGGAAACGGCTGCCGTCTTTCCGAATCAGATTACGTTCAGAGATGAGTACATTATCAGTATGGCTGGCTAATTTCCTGATCCGCAAAGGTTTTACCCGTAGATCTTCTGGTTCGACAAGATCATCCACGGTCAATTTTAAGATCTCATCCAATAAGTATCCTGCCATCCGACAGCCCTGCTCATTCACATCCAGAAAACGGCCGGTTGAATCGGCCAGGAAGATCGCATCAGAAGTATGTTCGATCAAACTGCGATATCTGGCTTCGCTAACGACGATCTTATTCTCATAAATCTTGCGCTCACTGATATCCCGGACAATATCCAGGAAAAAGCCTTTTTGATCTAATTCAAAATAACGCGCACTCACTTCCACAGGGAATGTAGTCCCATCCCTTCTTTTTTCAACCAGATCAAAGCGCACCCCCCCTTTTTGTTTTGCTTCAGCCATCTTTTTTTTGAATTTATTTTGATTCGTTTCAAGTCTTAACGAATTAACATTCGCCTGAAGTAATTCTTCACGCGAATACCCGTAGGTTTGAATTGCGCGGTCATTCACGGCACTTATCTTCCCCATTTCATCGACCACCATCACAATATCGTTGCTGTTTTCAAAAAGCAGGTCGTAGCGTTGTTTTAATTTTTGCTGCTCCAATTCCCTTTTCAGGATTTCATTAAGTAATTTCAACCGCTGCCGCCTGATCACATAATATGCAGTAAGAAGATCCAATATTAATGTCAGGCCGAGCACAATCGCAACGGTTTGGCTTTGACGGCGTACATCAGCATATATCTCAGAATTATCCACTTTAGAGATCATATGCCAGTCAGTGTTTGGCACTGGAGCGCCAACTGCAACAACAGCCACGCCGCGGTAGTCTTTTCCCTCAAACGGGCTCGTCTCACCTCTCAATTCCTTTGCAGCGGGTAGATCAGGCGAATTCAACATAAAATGGCGGCTCAGCGCTGAATTTGCTCCAAATTTGAGTGGATTTAAATAAACACCATTACTTCCCTGTTTCTCAATCAGCAAAGTTTCGGCACTTTGGCTGGGAATTGGCCAGGCTCGAATCAATGGATACAGGTACAAGTAGGGATCGATCGGCAGCACAACAACCGCAATGGTATGTTGAGAAGAATCCAGTAACGGTATGATCAAATCCATTCGAATCGCGGTACCGGCGGAAGTAAAATGCAGATCTGAGAGCATCACTCGTTGAGATTGCGCGGCTTGTTTGGTAAACGAAACTTCTTCAGACCCAATTGATTCCGGATGAGTGTTATCCCGGATGAGGATTTCACCATTTGTGTCCAGAAGGAAAAAGGTGCTGTATGAATAAGTTGAGCGGATGTTTGCCAACCAGGAAATATTTTGCTGTTTCAATTCCGCATTTTGTGGGTCAAGAAGATACGCCTGCACGCTTTGAGAAATAAGCGGATTACCGGTAATATTCAAACCATCGTTGAACCGTTCATTTCTCCAGTCAACGATATCTTGTACCTTTAGTTCAGCCACCGCAGAAAGCTCATTTTGTTTCTGGGTTTTAATCTGGTATTCCTGAGCCAGGTAATACCAGACGCCTATAGCAACCATTGCTACAAAAAAAGAAGCAAAAAGAATGACCAACCAGATAATCGACTTTCGAGCCCGGTTTTTTGGATCTGCAATAATGCCTTTTTGGTTTTTCATCATCCATGCCAAATTAGGTTCTTACTCAATGAATCCTCTATGTAAGCATTGGTTACATTAAGTATAGATAACTATTGGGAATTAAACAACTGAGGGGAAAATAACGAACGGGTCACTCTATATTTTTTGCAAAATTTATAATTAAAAATGCTACTTCGCCAGGAAAACCGAAAGCAGTTGCCCCGAAAGGATATCCAGCAGGGAGGTCAATTCAGCAGCAATGGAGACAGCCGGTCGAAGAGGTGCTCCGGGAAGCATGGGAAATCCGCCCTCTACTCGAATCACAGTTACCCCATGCTCCTGCATCATTTGCAGATCAGGATCATTTTCATTCCCCGCATCTTGAAAAACGATCACCGCAAGACCCGCACCCGCCAATTTTTCATAGTATTGTTTGAGGCTTCCCAACCGGACTGCCGTGCAACGAATTGCTGACGATCCCATCAGAAAGTCAGCAACTTGTTCGGCAGTGACCGCGTGGTAACCAGCCCCGGTGAAGAATAGGCGGTCTGAATTCCCCAGACAGGCTTGCCACTGCTCAAACAACGCAGCTTTGCCTTCGAGCATAATTTGCATGTGCTGGCACAGGCGTTTCAACTGTTCCGCTTCGCTTCCATCTATTACGTTTGAAAGCTTCCGGCTCATCAACCAGGCTAACACCAACGCGTTTGTCTGTGATTTAAATCCGAAGCCATTTTCCAATCCCGCGCAAAGAGGCAGGGTTAAGCCAGCCCTGTTTGCCAGCAGGCTGTCGGGGTTGTTCGTCAACGCAATTACTTTAGCGGGATTCAATTTATTCAGCAATGGGGCAATTTCTGAATTTGACCCGGATGCTGAAATGATGCTCACGCAGGAGAATTGGGCCAACAAAGCCTCTGGCCACGCAATCAGCTCCCTGGAGCCAACAGATCGTGCATCAAGGCCAAACCGGCAGCACTGCGCTGCGGCCATGCAGGCAATATAATAATCTGCCCCCTCACCTGAAAACAGGATCTTTTCGCCCAGAGGAATTCGCTCGAGCAGGGACTTCCCCATTGAACTCTCATAATAAGCGCTCAAGTCTTTGAGCGCTTGAGGCTGCTGCATCGCGCGCGCGTCAACGATCTGGGGAATTTGCTTCATGGTCATCGTCCTTAATTGCCAGAGAAATAATTTAAAATGCCTGGGTTATAATAATCAACCAGAGGTAAATTATGGCAGATGGTCCCAAAGAACCACAATTAGAGTTTCCGGTTGTTTTTCCGCTGCGCATCATTGGCGAAGAGGACGTGGATTTTGAGCCGTTCGTGCTGGAGATTGTCCGCCGCCATGTTCCCGATTTACTGGAAGAAAATATTATCAGCCGCCTGAGCAGTGAAAAAAAGTACCGCTCGATTTCCATCGAGTTTTTAGCTCAAACCCGTGCCCAGGTAGATGCCCTGTGCGCTGAATTGAATCAGCACAAACGCATCAAAATGCTCCTTTGACCCCGGTCTTACTTCGTTTTTTTCACTGCATGGCCGCCAAAGGCATTGCGCATGGCAGATAGAAGTTTATCCGAAAATGGAGCTGCCTGCCGTGAGCGAATGCGCTGTTGTAAAGAAAGTGTGATGATGGGGGCAGATACATTCAGATCGATCGCTTCAGCCACGGTCCAACGACCTTCCCCAGAATCGGGCACATAGGCTTCCAAATCGTCCAGGGTGGCATCTTGTTCCAACACTCCAGCAGTCAAATCCAACAACCACGAGCGCACCACACTACCATAACGCCAGATCTCTGAAATTTGATGCAGATCCAGATCAAATTCTTTTTTCGCGTGCATAATTTCAAAACCTTCGGCATAAGCCTGCATTAAGCCGTATTCGATACCGTTGTGTACCATCTTGGTGAAGTGTCCGGCGCCTGCCGGACCGACTCGGCCCCAACCCTTATCCGCAGCCGGTGCCAAAGTCTGAAATATGGGAGATAACCCCGCCACTACTTTTTCATCTCCACCAACCATCAGGCTGTATCCTTCTTTCACCCCCCAAACCCCGCCGCTGGTGCCCGCATCTACAAAATTGATGCCCTGAACCTTCAGTTCGGCAGCCCGCCGAACCGAGTCTTTATAATAGGAATTGCCGCCGTCAATGATCACATCACCCGGCGCTGCCAGTTTGGCAATCTCGCGAATCGTCATTTCAGTTACTTCGCCAGATGGAACCATGACCCAAAAGATGCGCGGGGCTTTCAGCTTTTTTACGGCTTCGTTCAAGGAATTTACCCCTTCAGCACCCAGTTCAGCGCTCTTCTTCACCGCCTCAGGGCTCACATCAAATGCGACAACGCGGTGCCCACCTTTGACCAGGCGCACGACCATGTTCCCGCCCATTTTTCCCAATCCGATCATTGCCAGTTCCATATTTTCCTCCATCAGGGGTTTTACCCTGAAACGATTCATTTTATTGCTTGAATTATAGCCTGAGAACCGATTGTTCCCAGCATTTTTCTTCCGAATTCTTTACAATTCTTATCCAATTTTGATGATTTTGCAATACAATTAAGCCATCAGGAGAAATTATGGTAGATTCGACAACGTATATCATTTTTGGGGCCTCTGGTGACCTCTCCAGAAGAAAACTGATTCCCTCCCTTTTCAATCTATTTTGCAAAAAACGTCTGGCCGCCGATTTCCAGATCATTGGTATTGCCGGTCGGAGTTGGAGTCACGAAGAATTTCGCCGCATCTCCCACGAAAGTTTATTGGAACTTTCCGACGTGAAAGCTGGTGATGAAGAATGGAATCTCTTCGCTTCACATCTCACCTATTATTCGGGCGACTTTAACAAGCCTGAAACCTACCAATTCATCCAAGCAAAACTGGCTGAAATGGAGATCCCTGGCAGTAATCACATCTATTATCTGGCCACCCCGCCTGAGTATTTTCTCGAAATTATCACTGGATTGGCAAATACCGATCAGCTCAAAGAAGAGAACGGCTGGCGTCGGGTGGTCATCGAAAAACCTTTTGGCAGCGACCTGCAATCCGCCCGCGCTCTCAACCAGAGCATCCATGAAGTGCTCGATGAACACCAGGTCTACCGCATCGATCATTACCTGGGTAAAGAGACTGTACAAAATATTCTGGTGGCACGTTTTGCCAATACCATTTTTGAACCGATTTGGAACCGCAACTACATCGACAGTGTGCAAATCACTGTGGCTGAGACGGTAGGGGTGGAGACCCGCGGCAAGTATTACGATAAAGCCGGGATTGTACGTGATATGTTCCAAAACCATTTGCTGCAATTGCTTACCCTGGTAGCTATGGAACCGACCAGCTCATATAAAGCGGATGCCCTGCGGGACGAAAAACTGAAAGTGATCAGCGCCATCCGCCCTATCCTTGCCAACGAAGTCGACCAGCATACCGTGCGCGGGCAATACCGCGGTTATACCGCCGAACCCAACGTCGTTCCGGATTCACAAACGGCCACCTATGCAGCGATGCGCTTTTTTATTGATAATTGGCGCTGGCAGGGAGTTCCCTTCTACCTGCGCTCCGGCAAAAAGATGGCACAAAAAGTAAGTGAAATTGTCATTCAATTCAAAACTGTGCCGCACCGCATCTTCCCCATGCAAAATGATTTCAATGCCTCATCCAATCTGCTGACGATGTGTTTGCAGCCGAACGAAAGCATTCATTTGCGTTTCGAAGCTAAAGTCCCCGGCACTCAGGCGGACACACGCTCAGTGGACATGGATTTCAATTACCGTGATGAATTCGGTCCCAACTCTTTGCCAGATGCTTACGAACGGCTGTTGCTGGATGTCAGTACCGGCGAAGCCTCGCTCTTTACCCGTGCTGACCAGACCGAATTGAGCTGGCAGCTCTTTGACCCCATTTTAAAAGGTTGGGAGAGTTCTCGTGCACCTACTCTCTCAATTTACGAACCCGGGACCTGGGGACCGGACGAGAGCGTGCGCTTGCTCGGTCAGGACCAATGTGAATGGATTCAGATTTGCGGCGGTTAGAACCTGGGTTGATCGCAACCTGAAATTTTTGTGGATAAAAAAGGATCCCGAACTCAAATCTGAGCCCGGGATCCTTTTTCATTTTATTTTAGCCGACTTGTTTGTTCAAGCCGCAGACATTGAGGAATTCTGACCTCAGCGCCGGGTCTTCGGCATACACACCGCGGAAAACCGTTGTGCGCGTGGCCGGTGAGATCTCTCGTACACCGCGCATCTCTACGCACATATGCTTGGCACGGATAAATATTGCCACTCCGTGTGGGCTCATCAATGCTTCCAACGTATCGGCAATTTGGTAACCAATGCGTTCCTGCACTGCAAAACGTTTGGTGTACAAACGCACCAGGCGGGTCAATTTCGAGATACCCAGGATCCGTTCGTTGGCGACATAGCCCACATAGGCCTCACCGTAAAACGGAAATACATGGTGTTCGCACAGCGAGTGAAAATGGATCGGTCCTTCGATCACCTGGCTCAAGCGGCAATCTGGTTCACCGCGGCACTCTTTGGGAAAGGCTTTAATCAATTTAGGATCACCATCATATCCGTTGGTGGATTCGTAAAGCGCTTCAATAAAACGCCGCGGAGTATCCACTGTCGAAGGTGTGTGAGTGTCCATGCCAAAAGCTGTGAATATTTCTGCCATGTAACCTTCATATTTTTTTAACTCGTCTTTGGAAATAGTTCGTTTATTTAATTGCAGCAGCTCATCCAGTGAGAAATCATCATAACTCTGATTGTTATCCATTATCCTTTTTCCTTTCCTCGGCATCGAGGGGAATCGCCATTCTTCCTCAACAGGCACGTTCAATCTCTTTCATTATAAACTCGATAGACTTGAAAACCAGTCCTTGTATAATCCGCCTTAATTCTTTAATTTCTGTGGGATAAAAAAGGGTAAACTTAGTCATTGACTCTTTTTTGGAGGATTCTATGAAAGTATTATTCATTGGCGGTACCGGAATTATTAGTTCAGCCTGCTCACAATTCGCTTTGGAGCGGGGCATTGACCTTTACCTTCTCAACCGCGGAACATCCAGTCGGCCAATCCCTGCCGGCGCACAGGTGCTGCACGGTGATATCCGCGAACCCGATTCAGTGCAAAAAGCAATTGGAAACCAGCACTTCGATTCGGTGGTGAATTGGGTCACCTATACCCCCGATCAAATTGAGACCGATCTGCGCCTCTTCAAAGGTCGCACCGATCAATATGTTTTTATCAGTTCAGCCTCTGCGTATCAAAAACCTCTGGCAAGCCTGCCCATTACCGAATCCACTGTCCTCGAAAACCCGTTTTGGGATTACTCACGCAATAAGATCGCCTGCGAAGAACGCTTGCTGCAGGCATACCGGCAGCAGCAATTCCCCATCACCATCGTGCGGCCGTCCCACACTTATGATAAAACGCTCCTGCCCATGCAGGGTGGATGGACGGTAATTGACCGCATGATTAAGGGAAAACCGGTCATTGTGCATGGAGACGGAACTTCTTTGTGGACCCTCACCCACCATCGTGATTTTGCCAAAGGCTTCGTCGGATTGCTGGGCAACCCGCATACCATTGGTGAAGCCATTCACATCACTTCGGATGAATCGATCACCTGGAACCAGATCTTTGAGTACTTTGCCAAAGCTGTCGGTGTCACCGCTAAACTAGTTCATATTCCCTCTGAGCGCATCGCCCAGTATGACCCCGAATGGGGAGCCGGACTGCTGGGAGACAAAGCCTACAGCGTAATTTTTGACAACAGCAAGATAAAACGTCTGGTACCGGATTTTTGCGCCGTCACCCCCTTCGCCCGCGGGGCTGTCGAGATCGCCAATTGGTACCTGGACGATAAATCGAGACAAGTCGTGGATCCGGCTTTTAACCAACTTTGCGACCGCATGATCGCTGATTACCTGAACGCTGCACCTCGAAATTAACTTGATAAAAGACCCCCGATTCGAAAAAAAATGGAATCAGGGGTCTGATCTTTAAATTATCTCTTGCATTGGTAAAAAGTTAATTTTAAGAACTTGCAGGTCTGGCCTCAAGGGTTACTTTCACGGTCGTGGCTTTCCCGTCGCGAATAATGCCCAGGGTCACTTCTTGCCCGGCTTTCGTGCTCAGGAGCAGGTAGGAGACCAACTGATTGTAAGTTTTGAGCGATTGACCATCAATGCTGGTGATAATATCACCGCCAACCTTTGTGGAAACACCTTCAATCGTTGCTTCCTTGGAGCTGCCTTTTAGGCCAGCTTTTCCAGCCGGGCCGGTAGCGCTGGCTGCCTGAATGAGAATACCGCGTGTGTTGGTTGGTAAATTCATGGCTGTCGCCAGGTCAGGGGTCATTTCTGCTGGATTGATACCCAGATAGGTATGTTCCACTTTCCCTGTACTGATCAAACCAGTAGCTACCATTTTGATGACTGCACTTGGAATGGCGTAGCCAATTCCGGCATTACTATCACTGGTGGATTCAATGGCTGTGTTCACGCCAACTACCTGCCCGTTTATATCAACTAATGGGCCGCCAGAGTTGCCGTGATTAATGGCTGCATCCGTCTGGATCATATCGGGAATGCTGTAATATGCCGTAGTAGCAGTAGAAGATTGGGTCTGTGAAGAACTGCCGTTGGTATTCAGCATCGTCCGACCCAGCGCGGAGATAATGCCTGTCGTCATTGTGCCCTGTAACATGAACGGACTGCCAATGGCGGCAACAAGCTGCCCAACTTTTAATTGCGTCGAATCTGCCAGTGTGATCGGTTTGATTAAAGATGAATCCACACCAGAGACCTGAATCACTGCCAGATCTGTACCTGGATCAGTACCGATCAACTTTGCATCCACCTGAGTACCATCCGAGAAGGTAACCACGATTCGGCTGGCATTTTCAACCACATGGTTATTTGTTACGATGTGGCCGGCTGAATCATAAATAAAACCAGCCCCTTCCACCTGGGTTGGAGCAGTGTTTTGCTGTTGCTGAGGAGTGCCAAATTGTGGAAATCCCGGAATATCCGGAAAAGAATATTGAGTATCCTGAGTGGTTGAGGTTGCATTTTCCACTACCCTGACGTCTACTACCGATGGATTGACCACCTCATAGAGCTTTTCAAATGCATCTTGCTCAGCCACAGTCGTCAGGTTGACAACTGCAGTTGCTTTTGTTGCCGCAACAGTTGGAGTAGCCGTCGTTGCCTGGGTGGTAACTGGGGCACAACTCACCAACAAAGCAGCAATGACCACTAGTGATGAAACCACTGTAATTCTTTTATTCATTTAATGCCTCCTAAAGTTAGGATGTTTGATTTAAGAAAACTTATACCGTTAAAGATTTTTCAAACATCTCATTTATCTTGTTCAAATGTTACATTCACGATATAAAGAATCGCTTAACAAAAGATTAGAATTTTTTAATATTTCCCGCCTTGACCATAATAAAGGATGTCTTTCAAGGGGCATCCTTTACCAGTAAATTCCTGCTATTTAGTTGATGGAAATACTTCCAGATCCGCGGTCTAAGATTTTAATTTCAATTTTTGTAGTCGCCTTAGCATAACCAGCACTTTGCCAGGTTCCAGAATCTTTATCTCCAGAAATAAGGCTCAACGAATCCGGCAAACTTAAACCGCCTGAACCGCTGTCCATTACTTCGACCTGCACAGCGGAACCAGTTGGCAGGGTAATATTTAACGCCCCGCTGGCGCTTTGCAATCTTAAGGTAATGTCTGTTTTTTCCGGTAAGCTAATATCCACTGATCCGGAGCCGCTGTTCACGTTGGCGGTAATCTCTTGATCTGATTGCGGAAAAGAAAAAACAGATGATCCCGAACCCAGATCTGCGCTTAAAGTTTGCAGTTTCATTCCAACCAGGTTCGCATTTATTGAGCCGCTGCCCCCATTGATCTTAATGTCTGCAGGGATTCCCGCAGCCAGACCCACGTTCCATTTCATTTCCGTGCTCGTCAATGCCCAGGTGAACCAATTTGATGGATCGCTTGTTTCAGATAGGCTCACCATTTTATTGGTTGTCCCGACAGCGCTAAAATTGATCTTTCCGACGTGAGTGATGTTCGCGTCAATCAATTTTTCGGAAATGGCATCCAGTGAATAAATTGCTACAGGCTCAGATGCTGTTTCCAGATTGTAGGTGACGGAACTGGTTTCTTCCAGAGGCACAGTGAAATTCTCTTGCTGGCTCTGCGAAGAGATTTGGGCAGCGGCATGGGGAGTCAGGATAAGATAAGCCACTAGTCCACCCACTGCCAGAATTCCCACCATGTTCCCAACCCAGGCATAACTACGACTAAATAAAATATCCAATCCAAACACGATCAGCAAGATCGGCCAAAATTGAAGGATGCTGCTTACGCTGATCGGGGCAATCACGCCCAGGTTGACAAGCAGCCAGATCAAACCAACACCCACTAACAGAGTTGGCCAAAATAAAGAATGGCGATGATGTCTCGGATTTTCCATATTTACCTCACAAACATATTTTCTTACTTACTTTGTATACGAATGTTTCCGATTTCGGTTGCAACAAGTCTGGCTATTTTCTGAATGTTGTTGGCGCTAACGATATTTCAAACCTGAACCGGCAATCCTCTTCAAACCACATAGGGAAATTCGTTCCCCATAAATTATTCAACAGGTTGAAATGCATTCCATCCGTGAGCTGCGGTTGATCATTATTAAAATCCAACAGCGAGGGTTTACCGGGAGCTACCAGCGGCGCATCCAGTGATCGAATTTTCAGGCTGGTGCTCTCATTGCGCCAAAGTACATACTTCCCCGAAGCATGCAAATGACGATTGCCAAAAGGCACCACTTCCTGAGGGGAGATCTCCTGGCCCATTTTCTCAATGCGCCAATCTTCTTTGCCGGTCAACTGCGGCAAAAATGTAAGCCAAATCGCTTCTGGCATTCGGCAGGCTTTTTTGTGGAACCATTGTAATTCAACCTCGATGCTGGGACGATTGGAATTGCAGCGGTATTGCAGCCAAAAATCACGCGGGCAGCCGTAAGTTTGAGCGCTTTCCGGTTCAGCCGCCAGGTGGAACAGAAAACTCAAATCCCCGTTGTTTTGTCTGTAAAAACGCTCATTCACCCTGGGCTGCCAGAATCGAGAGACCGGCCCAGCCAGTTCCAATCCAGGCTTGGTAAAATCCTCTCTGGCCCAGCCGCTTTTGCGCTCAACTGGAATGATGTATTGATTGAAAAAACGTTCATAATCCTCAGCAGAAAAGGTCTGATAACGCAGCCAGGCCAGGGGATGATCATCTGCCGCCCAATCCTGCCGGTTTGTTTCAGATTGAAGCGAAATAAGCGCGCCGGTTTCCGCTTCAAAGCGTAAACCAAGCCCCGCCGACCGTTTTAACTCTTCGGGGTCTTTTAGAGGTTTCCAGGTTGAAAGATCAAGTTCTTGCGGGCGGATCGCCTGTAAATGCTGCAACGCCTCCGCCGCCTGTGGCAAATCTTCCAGTGCGTTGACTGCTTCTTGCGGATACGCACGTTTTTCCACCCAGGAACTCTGGAACTTTTGAAAATTAGGTTTTTCCCTGGCAGCCGTAAAATCTTCTGCAGAGTAATTCTCGTGGTCGCCGAGATAGGTTTTTTCATCTGTCCCCCAGGTATGTTCAGGGATCATCAGCAGACGACGGCTAAAGGTCTTAAAACGTTTCTCCCGGCTCAGCGCTGGCTGTTGCTGCAGCCAGGCAGCGCGCAAACTACTCAACTCTTTAAAGCGGCTCACTTTGATCGGGTCACTGCCCACCCCGTGTATCCAGGTGTCCCCGATCTCCTGGTTGACCACCGGCAAGGAGGTGCGTATTAAAGAGAGTCTGGCCGCAAAGTTATCGAGTGTTGAAGCGAAAACCTCCGCTGTGGGGAATTTCTTGCGCACATCCGCGTAAACATCCAAGACCTGCCCGGTGGACTGCGGGCCAAGATTATCGCCGGTATGGCCAAAGGCCAGCGAATCTTCAATACCCTCAATGGTAAAAGTACTGCCGTAACCGCTCTCGTACATCACAATGATCTCTGCTCCCTGCGGATCTTGCCAGCGAAACAGCGGCGGAACTCCCGGTACGGTTGACCCCGGGTTCACACCAATGTGCAAGAACTGAACCCCGGCTTCTGCCAACAATGGAATGATTCCGCGGGTATGACCGGGTACATCCGTCATCTTGGCAGCAATGGTATGTTTTCTAAAGCGTTGATCCAGTTCAGCAGAGAGCGAAAGGCCAAAGCGGAAGAGGTCGGTGTCCATCAGCTCAGTATGTGTAGTAAAGGGCAAAGCGTGCCAGGCGATCTCTCCTGCAAGGATGGCATCCTCCATTTGTTTGCGTTCAGCCGGGTTACCCTGCTCCAGGTATTCATAGATCAAAAAAGAACCCGTCGTCCAAATAAACCGTTCCGGACGGTCTGATTCACGCATTTCCCGAGCCACACGCAGGGCTGCCGGGATGTAGTTCTTATAATAATTATTTAATACCACTGCCGCGTAATCAGTAAAACCAACGTCTAGATGCGTTTTAAAAATCAGATGGATTTTTTGAGTCATCTCAGATCCTGAATCATACGAAAGTTCTGATAAAAATCAATTACTAGTACCCCGTCCAACGTTATTCTTATAAATCATTTGCAAAAATGTAAAGTGAAAATACGATATTGAAATCACACTTTCATATTGGACGGAGTACTAGATCTGCCCAACTTCCGTTCCCGGGGTAATTTTTTTCCCGGTATCTTTTACTTTAACCAACACAACCGCAGAGATCAAGACCAATCCCGCATAAATTCCATAGATGACCAGATATCCCAATCCTGGTGTGATGGCATTGAAAGAATCTGCCATCGGGCCGCCGATACCAGTACCCACAATCCCGGCGCCGGCACCTGCCAGATTCGAAATGCCCAGATATTTACCCGATTCTTTTTCCGGAACCAACTCGGTCCCCAAAGCCCATGAGCAAGCCATGAAGAAACCGTACCCCAGGCCAATAATGCTGCCAGACAAATAGACCAACGTCATGGTTGTTGAAGTGAGCAGCAGCACGATACCGGCTGCACTCATTGCTGCCGAAATCAGCAGCATGCGTTTGCGTCCAAAGCGGTCGCCGAGCTTTCCTCCCACCAGGGTGGCCGGTACCAGAAATGCGGCGATCGCCAGTAATAGTTTTGTATTCGCGCTGGCCGGGTTGGTCACTTTGAGCACATCACGAAGATAATATTGAGCAAAATCACGTACCCCCGTGATCGCTGCCAGGATCAGCAAGCGGTTCACAATCCACCAAATGAATGACTTTTGGCTGGACCATTCTTTGCCAATGCCCACTGACGCTCCCAAAAAAACACCGATAAAGACAGAACCCGCCATGCAGATCAAACCAATCACACCAATGAGGATAATGTAGAGGACTGGCGAAAGTGAATAGGCCGCCAAAATATTACCGGCTGCGCTGATCGCCCAAATGGCAATCCGGGTGGTCACGAAGAAAATTACCGTCAGCGCAAATAGCCTCAGTGTACCTTTTCCCAGTCCGGAAGCGGGTTTTTCGCTGATCGGCGTTTCGTGCACGGTGAAGATGGTCACCAGAGCAGTGGCAAGAAAACCAGCCATCATAATGCTGACGACCAACCAGATCTGTCCATTATCAATGAATTTGCCCACAAAAAAAACCAGAGCCATGGGCAAAATCTCCATCAGGGATTTAAAACCAGCGGCCATGCCGCGTTGTTTGCTCGAGACAAGGTCAGGGATTAGCCCCTGGGTAGCCCCTTGCCCAAGGTTCGATGAAAATTGCATCAGGATAATGCCGAGCAATAAAACAGCATAGGCTGTGGTGAATCCAAAAGCAGGCATAAAGAAACTGTCCGCTGAAGATTTTAAGAACATCGGGCTCAATCCGATCAGGAATAAACATATAATGCTGAACACCGCGCTTACCAAAATATACGGACGCCGTCTTCCCCATCGCGAAGTGTTGCGGTCACTGAACATTCCGGCAATGGGTTGGATCAACATAGCCACCACCAATCCGATGACCCGAATATCAGCCAGGGCAGTACTTTTTTGATTCTCCGGCATGAACATTAAAACCAATGCGGGTAACAACACAGGCAGGATATTCGTAGTGATATTGATGCCCAACCAGTAAATATTCAAGGAAATCAGGTTGTACCACTTCAGAGATTTATCCATTTTTCCTCCGGATAGAAGATGGAGTTATTTCAAGAAATAATTCGTTTTGCCATTTTTTATAGTGATTTTTTCTAGAAACAATTATTTATGCTTCACACCTAACCGTTTTAAATGGATACTGGTTATAGAAAATACAGGTGGTAAAAAGAATGTTTTACTGGTTTCGGGTATATAAAAACAATTGCATTGATGTACTTCCAATGGATTTATCCGTATGACTTAAATATCCGAACCGGAATAATTCAAACGGCACCCCGAAAAGTTCGAATTTGATTAATTCTGTGTAAAAATCCTATGTGGATAAATGGATATTAATGTTTCGTTTTGACTTTATAGGTAAAATTATACTCATTGGTTATAAAAAACAACAATCTATTAAGGAGATCAATACCTTTCAATCTGGTTCTCAATGCCCTTAAAGATCCATTTTTAAAACCACCAAAGAGATGAACAAAGAAAATATTCGCAACCCTAAAAACGATGAGCCTATTTCCGTTTTACCTGCAGCAAAGTATCAGGAATCAGGTGGAATGGATTTGTATAAATCTATATTAAAAAATCAAGAAGAGTACATCGTTCGATTTAATTCAAAAGGGGAAATTACTTACACGAATCAAGCCTTTTGTGACATTACAGGTATTTCGCTTCAAAAACTTATGGGGAGAAATATTTCTACAGTATTTTCGTCAAGGCTCCTGCCAAATTTACATGAAACAATAAAAAAGATTATCGCATCTCCCCGGCGACTGGTGCTGGATGAATACACTTACCTGAATAACGGTACTCATCGTTGGATCCAATGGGTGGGAACTCCGATCACTGACGAGAGCAAACAAATAATCGAAATTCAAGCAGATGGCCGGGATATTACCAACCTGAAAAGACATGAAGAAACGATCCTGGTGCAGAGGGATCTGGCGTTACTACTAAATGAATCGGACGGTAGTATGGCCTGTGTTGAAAAACTTGATGACATGCTCAAGTCGCTTTCTGCTTTTTCGTTGTACACCCGATATATGTATGAATCCAGTAAAGAGTCTCTGGTTCTTCAACACAACCATTTTACAGAAAACATTGCAATTAAATTCCCAAAGAGGGTAGTCCCTGATTCTGCTTTGGGCGGTTTACTCTATACACCTGGCATCGAATTTTATTCATCAAATTCGCCTGAATTAGTTGGATGTTCAATAAATCTCCCTTCTTCTATCAAGAGTCTGGCTGTTTTACATATACAATTTAATGATCAACCGATTGCCTCTCTCATCCTCGGCAGCACGGAATTTAGTTCACCACCCGATGAAGTTAAAGACCAGTTATTATCCATTTTCCAGCAACTAGAGAATTATCTAGTTCGAATAAATTTAAAATCTCAAATCCTCCAGCAGGAAAATGATCTATTTACATTGTTCAAATCACTGAACCAAATGTTATTGATAATCAATGAGGATGGCGAGATTATTGATGCCAATCGCCCTTTAACAGAATATGCACAGGATAAAAATGTCAAACAAGCGGGGTTGAGAATATTTGACCTGCACCCGGTGGAAGATCGGAAAAAACTTGAAAACGCATTGTTTAAACTGGTAAAAGATCGTCAAAGCTGCATCCAAATTCCGTTAATCAATACTGACGGTCAAAAAACAAATGCCGAAATAAATTTTTCATACTGTTCCTGGAATGGCAAAGAAAGAATTGTCGCTACCTATAAAGATATTACCCAACAAATTCGGTTCAAAGAGATGGAAAATGAACAGCAGAAATTCGCGGCTGCGCTGGTAGAAATTGCCAGTCTTCTCAACAGCAGCCTTGATCTGGATATTGTTTTAGATCACATAATAGAATCCATCGATAAAGTAATCCCCACTAAAGCTTGTAACGTTTTGCTAAATGAAGGAATCAATGGACGAATCATTCGTCAACGAGGATACGAGCAAATTGGGACTGCAGAAATTTTGTCCTCACGGATCATTCCACTCAATAAAGTGAAAACCTTCGCTAAAATTCTTAAGAATAAAAAAGAATTAGCCATTCCCGATACTCAAAACTCCCCGGAGTGGAAACCGCGGCCTGAATCTTTTTGGGTTCACTCATTTATGGGTGCTCCTATTGTGATCAACGATCATGTATATGGTTTTCTCAACTGTGACAGCAACATTTCTGATGCTTTCACGGAAAAGGATGCTAAAAAATTAAGAATGGTAGCTGACCAGGCAGCGATTGCCATTGAAAATGCCACGGTATATTCAGAAACAAAACACCGGCTTAAACAAATTGGATTGATCAACGAACTCACCCAGTCGATGCTTGAATCCAAACAAATGGGTGATATTTTTCTTACCTTGCCTCAAAAAATAATCTCGGTTTTTGATGCAAACTCCTTGCTGATCACGAAATGGGACCCCGAAAAAAGAACCGCTTCTCAAATAGCCGCATTTGGTGAAGGTATTCTGCCAAATGCTCTAAGAACCAGTAAGCCTGGTAACCTCACTATCACTGAACATGTTCTACAGCAGAAAAGTGCGCTCGTGATCTCAACAGACCAAGATTATGCCCCGTGGAAAAATGTACTCGGAACGGTCTCTAGCGATCGTATTTTTCTGATGCTGCCCATGATTAATCAAGATAATCTTCTGGGGGCAATTCTGATCGGTTTTAAAGGTTCCAAACAAATTACTCCGGCTGAAATTTCGATTGGGGAATATGCCGCCTTGCAGATTGCCGCGATTATTTATAAATCAAATGCGTACGAAAATGCAAAAATACAATCGGCTCAATTCCAGCATGCAAATGACCTGATTGCTTCGTTGAGTTATGTTGCCACAAGTATTTTGTGTGCTAAAGGCTTGGAAGATATCCTTCAGACAATGGGCGATGGTCTTGAAAAAATGAACATCCACAGTCTGTTATTTTTTCATGAACAAAATTCTTCATATCTGAGTCTTGATTATTGTTCGCGCAATAAGGAACTTCTTGAGCAATTAAAGGGTATGGATTATCCATTAAAGGATAAAATTAGATTACCGATTAACGAAGAAGACGAATTTCGCAATACTTTAGATCACCAACAAATCGTTTTTATAGATGATCCGCTTCGACTGTTATTTTCGGTGATTCCTTCAAGGCTTGGACCATTTATTGGTAAATTCCAGGATGCATTGGCACTTTGGTCCGAAACAAAATCGCTGCTGATGCCATTAATTGTTGAACGCAAAACCATTGGTTTATTATGTCTTTATGGAAAAGATCTGCTAGAAATCGATTTAAAAGCCGGTGAAATTTTTAACAGTCAGATTTCGGTTGCATTGGAAAACTCAAAATTGCTTGCAGAAGTAAAACGACTGGCAGTTACAGATGAACTTACGGAAATCAATAATCGGCGGGGGTTGTTTGAATTGGGTAATCGAGAATTTGTTGTCTCAAAAAGATTAAATCGCCCTCTGACGGCTTTAATGATAGACTTGGATAATTTTAAGGAAATTAATGACAAGTACGGCCATATGGTTGGGGATGTTACTTTGCGCGAAGTTGCCAAACGGATATCCTCCAATATTCGTGAAATTGATATTATTGGGCGATATGGGGGTGAAGAGTTTGTGGTACTCTTAACAGGTGATGACATCAAATCCGCTTTTATTGTCGCTGAACGGATCAGACAAGCTATAGGGGACCAAAAATTCGAGACAGAAGCTGGACCAATTCAAGTTACAGTCAGTATTGGGATAAACGAACTTGATTTAATGACAACTGATCTGGAAAAGTTAATTAAATGTGCAGACCGAGCCCTTTATATTGCCAAACATAATGGCCGCAATCAGGTTGCTTCACTGATGAACTAAGAAAATAATTATTGATAAAGGTTATTTATTGGTCAACTCAGTCTCCATTCCATTTTCATCAAATTCAATGGCACTCCCTGAGATCAAGGGGGTATCTTATTTGATTGTGAGTGAAACAGGCCAAGTTTTTTATACAAGCCCTAAAAGTAAAAAGTTGTTTCATATATTGGAAGGGGACCAGGTTCAATGGTCCAATGAAGCCGCACAAGGGTCTGATTACTTACTCATAGAAAAAGACGCTGCAAAAGAGCAGATACATGTCTCGATTTCTACCAAGTTTGATCTCGTCTGGCATGGTTCACAAGCAAAAATGCTTCTTTTAGATACAAAAAACGTTCCATCTGAACTACCCCAAAATACTATTCTTCCACCTCAAAAAGAATCCCAACCCGGGTTCGCTCCCTGGACTGCATTTAAGTGTAAATTCGATAGTTCGCTTGAGGTCTTTTTCCTTGGCGAACAATGTGCGTCTTTGATCGGTTTTTCCAGCGTGGAATTAACAGGTAAACAGCGAAATTATCGGAGTTTAATTTCAGATATGGATCATGCGGCAATTTACCAGATCATTCAAAAAGCAATCATTGCCCATCAACCTTACTCAATCCTTTATCGCTTTCGGGTTGCTGATGGCAGCTTTAAATGGGTAGAAGAACATGGCCAGGGAATTGATAATAGAACGAATGAAGTTCAATTCATTGAGGGATGGATCATGGATGTTACCGATCAAAAAAAGATCGAAGACGACCTTTGGGAAAGTGAATCCCGTTATCGCAGTCTGGTAGAGACTTCTCCTGATGTTGTTTTAATGCTGGATAAAGATAGCAATATCCTTTTGGGGAATAAGTTGTTTTGTGATCTGGTTGGTGTAAAAAATCCAGACTACCTTCGCGGTAAAAGCATAATCAATTTTCTGAAATTAAATGATCCGATACCAGACGATTTCGATTTTCTCGCATTTTGGAGATCATTACAAGCGAGAAGACAAATTTTCGACCTGATTGGGTTTGACGGTTCCATAATCCCTATGGAAACCAACTTATCCATCATCCGTGGGAATAATGGTGAAATCAATTCTTGTATTATTGTGGCAAGAGATAACAGGCAGCGAGATAACGCTCAACAAGCCCTCCGAGAAAGCAAAGCCCGCTATCGTGCCATTGTTGAAAATAACCCCGAAATAATTGTGCGCTTTGATAAAACAGGCAAAGTTTCGTTTGCCAACAAAGCTTTTCAGAATTTATTCGATCTGACATTTGAACAGGTATCAGGTCAAAACCTCTCCGAGATTTCTAAACAAAAAGGGTACCATATCGCGCAGAAATTGCTTAGCGTTGTTTCACCAGATATGGATCCTTTGGAAAATGAGTTTTGCTTCCATTATTCTCATTCTGAAGAACGATGGTATCGCTGGCGCACAATCGCCATCAAGGATGAATTTGGCAATTTTCTCGAATACCAGTCCATTGGCGAGAACATCACAGACCAAAAAAAGGCTACCCAGGCAGAAAAAGTATCTGAGAACCGGATGGCTCAGTTAATGGAAAATATTAAACTTCTTTCCATCGTTTTGAACATGCAAGGTCAAATAATTTCTTGCAATTCTTATTTCACTGAAATCACTGGATGGGAAAAAAAGGAGATATTAGATCAGGATTGGTTTAGCCGGTTTATTCCAAGTGACATAGTCAGTTCTCTAAAACAAACATTGCTTGAAAATGCTTTGACAGATCAGGTTCCTACCCGGTTTGAAAACCCCATCATACTCAAGAACGGTACACGCAGGCTGATCTCCTGGACAAACACGCTGATGAAAGACCCGGGTGGAAAACCGATCGCTATTGCCAGTTTGGGTGAAGATATCACTGAAAAAAATGAAATGCAACGAATTCAAGATGCCATTGTAAAGATCTCACAGGCGACAAATGAGGTAAACGATCTTGATCAACTTTTTCGTTCCATCCATGAAATCCTCAAGACTCTGGTCCCAGTAGATAATTTCTACATCGCTCTCTACGATAAAAGCAAAGAATCAATCAGTTTTCCATATTTCGTTGACCAATTTGATCCTCCACCCCCCCCTCATAAACCAGGCAAGGGACTGACAGAATACGTTCTTAAGAACAAAAAAGCCGTTACGATTGATCCAAAAAAATTTGACGAATTAGTTGCCGCTTACGAAGTTGAGTCCTTAGGTACTCCTTCTTTGGATTGGATCGGGATTCCCCTTAAAGTTGAAAATGAGATCATTGGCGTGATGGTATCCCAAACCTATTCGCCCGGCGTTCGTTATGATCATAGTCACGAACAAATCTTGTCCTTTGTATCCAATCAAATTGCAATGGTGATCGATCGTAAAAAACGCGAGCAAGCTTTATTGAGCAGTCAAAAAAGAAACCAATTATTGATCGAAGCCTCCACTGATGCAATATTCATGGAATCATTTGATGGTTCGATCATTGACTGTAATGAAATTGCCTTACGAATGTATGGTTTTTCACGGGAAGAAATGTTGAAAATGAACGTGAAAGATTTTGTTGACATTGAAGCTTTTCCTTCCTTCGAATATTTCGTTCAATGGGAACTTGATAATGGAGGAATAATTCGTGATATCACAAATAAGCGTAAAGATGGATCAACCTTTCCGGTAGAAGTAAGCATCTGCCAGACAAAAACAGATTCTTCTCCCATCCTGGTTGCTTTTATTCGTGACATTACCGGACAAAAAAAAGCAGCCCAGGTCATCATCGAAAATGAAGGGAAATTTAGAACTCTTTCAGAAACCACTACTGCAGGTATTTTCATTTATCGGGGAGATCAATACCTTTATGTTAACCCCATGTGGTGTCAAATCACCGGATTTTCAGCCGAAGAACTCCTCACAATGAAACCGCTGGATATTATGAATCCAGAAGCAAATCTTGATGCAGTTGTCCATATCGAACAAAGCAGTGGAGGGGAAATTGGCCGCGCCCGAGCGGAACACACTTTCAGCGATAGAAATGGCGAACCCTGCACTATCGACTTAACTGTCAGCCGCATCATTTTTGAAGGTCAGCCAGCCATTATTGGAACTGCCATTAATATCACCAATAGAAAACAACGAGAACACGAACTCGAGATCATAGCTGAAATGAGTGAAGCATTAAGATCGAACATCAGCCGCGAGCAAGTTCTCTCCACGGCAATGGCAAAACTAATTGCCATTATGAAATTAGATGGAGCGTCCTTTTCTCTGATCGACAGGCAAAAACAGAACATTGAGATCAAAAAGGCAAGTGGAGTTTGGAAAAACCTTGAAAACACTGTTCTCAAAAAAGATCAGGGGTTGAGTGGGCACATCATCTCCACCAGTTTGCCTTATCTCAACAACCAACCCCAAACGGATCCTTATATTCTTTTTCCTGAAAATATCAGCAGATTTTCATCGATTGCCGGTGTGCCCCTGTCATTGAAAAGCGGAACGATCGGCGCAGTTGTGATCGGTTCCAAAAAACACTTCAGCGAAAACAATTTGCGTTTGTTGAAAGCGATCAGTGACCTCACTGCCAGCGCTCTTCATCGGGCTGACCTACTGGAACAAACAATCCAGCAGACCGAAGAACTAAGACACGCCTATGATTCAACGCTTGAAGGTTGGGCTTTGGCGCTGGAATTGCGTGATAAAGAAACCCAGGGCCACTCAGTACGTATTGCCAAAATGACCATCCAGTTGGCCAAGCGGTTGGGCATTCCTGAAGACCAGATGGAAAATATCCGCCGGGGCGCTCTTTTACACGATATTGGTAAGTTGGCCATTCCCGATACAATATTGCTCAAAAATGGCACGCTGAAACCGGAAGAGTGGACGATCATGCAAAAGCACCCCGCTTTTGCCTATGACATGCTTTCGCAGATCAAGTTTTTTAAAGAAGCCATCGATATCCCCTATTGCCACCACGAATGGTGGGATGGAAGTGGTTATCCACGCGGGCTGGAAGGTGAAAACATTCCTTTGTCTGCTCGCATCTTCTGTATTGTGGATGTCTGGGATGCCCTGACCACCAACCGACCCTATCGTGAGGCGTGGTCAAAAGACGATGCCCTTGCTCATATCATCAACCAGGCAGGCACTCATTTTGATCCCATTATCGTTAATGAATTTATCCAGATGATCGTAAAAGAAAAATAAAACGCAGGTCGGATTCAATTTACTCCGACCTGCGTTCTTTGTCTTGCAAAATTTATTCTTCTTCGATTATTTCGACCGTTTTCAAAGTTACCGCAGGATTTTGCGGTTGACCGGGATCGCGCGCAGGAATAGCCATCAATACATCCAAGCCTTTGACGACCTGACCAAAGACAGTGTGTTTATTATCTAACCAGGGAGTCGCCACATGGGTAATGAAGAACTGCGATCCGTTCGTGTTTGCACCGGCATTAGCCATTGAAAGAACTCCCGGCCCGCTGTGCCGCAGGGAGACCGAAAACTCATCCGCAAATTTGTAACCGGGTCCGCCCATTCCAGTGCCAGTCGGATCGCCGCCCTGTGCCATAAAATCATTGATCACACGGTGAAAAATGGTGTTATCGTAGAAACCCTGGCGGGCAAGAAAAACAAAATTGTTCACAGTCCGGGGCGCTTTACTGGCGTAAAGGCTGCAAGTAAATTCCCCTTTATCGGTTTTGAAAACTGCCGAATATTTTTTGGTGGGATCGATCTTCATCTCAGGTGGTTTAGACCATTGTTGGTTTTTTTCGGGCATAGTATACCTCTCTCCATTAACTGAATAAATAATTTTAGCATACTAATACTCCGTCAAACATAAATATATGATTTCTATTTATGCGTATCCGTATGAATAGGAGTGCAAATACCACATGGAATGAAATTTTACGAAGTGTGAATGAAATATTTTAGGGTTGATTTTTTTGTTATTGAGGCATAAAATAGGTAACTTACTTAACTATTAACCTAGTTAACTAATAAGGATGTCTATGTCTTCTTCAAATGATCTACTTTTTCAAACCGTGGACCAGGTGATCAATACCCTTCCCGGTGTGTGGGACCGCATTCGTTCAAACCTGCGGGCGGATGCTATTTCAAATTTTGGGATCACTCTGGATCAATTTCACATCCTGCGCCATATTCGCAAAGGTTGTACTTCAGTGGCCGTACTGGCAGAAAAAAAGCAGATCAGCCGCCCGGCAGTCAGCCAGGCAGTCGAAGTACTGGTGCGTAAAGGGCTCGTCACCCGTCAGGCAAACCCGGCCGACCGCCGTTCTGCCCGATTGGAATTGACCCCTTATGCACGTGAGGTGATGGATGCCAACTTCGAAAAGAATCTCCTCTGGATGAAAGACAAAATGAAGGGGTTGACTCCGGATGAATTGGACCAGGTCAGGCAAGCAATGGAAATACTACGAAAAACTTTTAATCCTTAATGGTTGGAGATTATGAGCGACCTGCGAAAAATATTTAAGTTTATTAAACCTTATTGGAGACGGGCTGTCGTTTCATTGGTGTTATTGGTTATTCTGGTTTTTGCTGATCTCTCCATTCCCCGATTAATTGAACAGATCATCGACCAGGGTATCAAGCAAAAAAACCTGACCGTGGTATTGCAAACTGCTATTCTCATGCTTGGTATCTCATTGATCAGCACGGTACTTGCCGTCTTGAACAGCAACTTTTCCATTCGCGTCGGTGAGAGCGTGGCGCGGGATATCCGTGAAGCTATCTTTGTAAAAGTGCAAAACTTTTCCTATGGTAATTTGGATCGTTTTTCCACCGGCAAGTTGATGGTGCGGCTGACCAGTGACACCAGCGCCGTACAGCGGATCACCCAGGTATCGCTGCGCATTGGTACGCGTGCTCCCATCTTGATGATCGGCAGTGTTATCATCATGTTCATTACCAGCAAAACCCTGGCTCTGCCCTTGCTGCAGCTTTTGCTCATTACCGGTG
>PMIV01000198.1:7696-17211 GCA_003158355.1 Anaerolineaceae bacterium | reverse complement strand
TGGATTGCTGGCAAGAATATATATACCGTAAGATAAGAATAATGCTACACTTAATCTAGTTCTGCCACAATTTTCACCAAATTAGTGTGAAAATGATGGCAAAAATTATTTGACCTGGAATCTCGTTATTTAACACAAAAGGAGTTTGTAATGACAATATCCACTATCTTGACTCTAGCTCTAGGTGTACTATTGCTGCTCTTTGGCAGGCGTGCATTCTGGATTTTTGTGGCCGCGGTCGGTTTTATTGCCGGGCTCACATTTGCTACGACGGTTATGCATGGCCAGTCGGAACTGGTGATCTTGTTGGTCGCGATCGCCGCAAGCATCATCGGCGCCTTCCTGGCAATTATGTTGGAGGGGGTTGCCATCCTGATTGCTGGCTTCCTGGCCGGTGGGTACCTGGCTACTGCGTTGGCAGTTTACTTGGGCATGACGATCGCTTCAGGGAATTGGGTAATCTACATCATCGGTGGCATTATCGGGCTGATCCTGGTGGCTGCAATTTTCGACTGGGCAATCATCATCCTGTCCGTACTGGTGGGAACTGAAATCATCATGACCTTTTTGCGCAGTTCTGTCTCGACATATTACTGGCTGGTTTTTCTAGCACTGGTGGTGGTTGGCCTTGTTGTGCAGGCTGGTATTTGGCATCGACGTTATCCCGCCCAGCGCACGTGGACGCGAAGCCAACAATCTTAACTTCGATAAAAATTGCGAAAACATGCCCGAAATTTGTAGTCAGCCAGGGGACTTCGCAATAACGAGTACTCTTTATGAGCATAATTACAATGTAAATATGCTCATAATTATTGCTGCCGGTGATCGCCCTGGCCGTGAACGAGGTGGTGGGATAAAGCCCTTGAAAGAGGGTTTCAATGGCAAATATTTACTTTTTTGCAGCCTGATCCGATGCGACTGTTGGATGCGTGCAAAGAGAATTCGTATTCGCTAATCATTATTTATTCGACGGTAGATGAACAATCCATGTTGTTAACAAGTCAGGGTTAATAATTACTTCTCCTGTAGATTTCAGACGATAATGTCCTGGGATTGCCGTTTCAATTGCAGCAAGATCTGGTGGAACCCACCTCTCCTCGCCAGTTTCACCTAAACGAATAATAATTCCTTCTTTTTCGCTTGCGCGAATAATTGTTCCGTAGAATTGCTCTACCTCAATAATCTCTTCGGAATTATTTTTATACGTCACACCCACTAGGAGTGTTTTTCCAAGAATGGATTGCGCGTCTTCCTCACTAAAGAATCTATTGCCTTTTTCTTTTTGTTTTGTCATTTAAAATTCCAAACTCAGATAGGTTTTGATTTGATTAACAAAAAACCTTATTATTTTTCTGATCAATTTTGTTGAGGCCTAAATAGCTGTAAATATTTTTATAATCTAGATTCCACATCAAATATTATTGTTATCATTTTCGCTCGAACCAAGTGAAAATTGCAACTGAACCCTCTTAAGTGTAGCATTATAAATTTTATTTTTCATAATTTTTTAGCCAACAATTTCTCAAAGCCGAATGTTCTGAAACGTTTTTACCTTCTCGTTTAAATAGAAAAAATAGTTAGTTTGTAGGGTGCGCTCGATTTTGAGCGCACCAATTTTCCAAACAAAATAGTCTCCTCCACATCGGTCAGGTAGAAACCATCGACCTCCCGAATATGAAACATCATTCTGTCCTCAGTTTTATCAGGGGCCCTTCACTTATCGAAACCATGATTAACAAAATGATCTACACTTGTAGGCTCATAAGCAATTGGTTTGTAAATGCGGCCGCTTTTGACCGCACCAATATCCTAAAAAGCTCAATTAAATCCTCAGTTAAAACAAAATGATGCTAAAATTATGTCATTGGGAATTCTGCGGTAACGCATTGGACTTAAATTAATATTAAATTAATTTGAGAGCCAAAATAAAAGCCAAAAAATTGTTATAATTTAGTAATAAAAATTTGATGTTTAGGGAGGAAATATGTGGTTTTACATTGCAAACGATCAACCCGTCGGGCCAATAGATGAAGATACTGCCAGATCATTGATCTTAAATGGGACGATCACCCCTGGAACACTTGTTTGGAAAGCCGGTATGGTCAGATGGCAGTTGATGCGATCCACGCTCCTGTCTATCTATATGTCTTCGACACCCGGGCAAAGCATTGGCGGACAGCCCACAATCAAAATACCCATGCCTTCAATGGAACAGACTTACCCTCCCGCACCGATTGCGCCGCTAACTGTTTACCCCAAAACAACCTCTGCCAATTTACCGATTCTACCGGCCGCGGTCCAGATCAAAGAGTTGAATGATCTGTTCATGTGGTACTGGATCTGCCTGGTTGGTATGATCCTCACTGCCGGCCTGAGTGGAATTGCTTCATTTATATTGTTTTTCGTCATTATTTACCGCTGTTGGCAGTTGATCCAGGACGGCAAAGCAAGCACAACCCCAAGAAAAGCGATCGGGTACTGTTTTATCCCAATATACAATCTCATCTGGTTCTTCCAGGCTTTCGCTGATCTGGCTAAAGATACCAACTCTTTTATTAGAAACCACAATTTACCCATCCAACCTTTGGATGAGGATCTATCCACCGCTTATTGTGTTCTGTTAGTACTCAATTGCATACCGGGTATTGATATTTTGACCGGGATTGCCTCATTCATTATTTCGATAATTATGCTGCATCAATTCAAGAAAAAAGCAGTTTCGATCATCCAATTTACTGTAAGATAAGTTTTTTACCGCGAGAAAGAAAAGGCCTGCTTGCAGGTCTTTTCTTTTTTTACTCGTGTGCATTCAAAAAAGAGAAGGTAAAAAAATTTGGTCTAGAAATTTTATCGAGGTTTTGTTTAAAAGTATTGGAAAGATCGATGCAGAAAAGGTTCTTTACATTTTTTAAGAAAAGAAGTGACAAGATTTTAGCCTTTTCCCCTTTCCCTTCTTGCCGCATGGGCATAAAATGTCTATACAACTCTCATTTGGAGGACCCCTATGCAATTATTACAAAACAGGATCGCTGCCGAAGGCAAGATCCTGGGGAACGGTATTTTAAAAGTCGACAGCCTCATCAATCACCAGGTTGACCCCATGCTCATGGATGCCTGCGGCCTGGAATTTGCCCACATCTTCAAAGACAGCGGCGCCAGCCGCATTCTCACCGCCGAAATTTCTGGCATTGCCCCTGCCCTGATGACCGGGGTGCACATGAAGCTGCCCGTCGTCTACGCCCGCAAGACCCGCCCGGTCACCATGCCCGGTACGGTTTACCTCACCACCGCCCCTTCCCACACCAAAGGCAACATGGTCGATCTCATCGTTTCGCCCGAATATCTCAAACCCGGCGAGACTGTGCTCATCATCGATGACTTTTTGGCCTCCGGTGCCACCATTTTGGGTTTAGTACGTCTGGCCGAAGCGGCCGGTGCCAAAGTGGTCGGCGTCGGCGCTCTCATCGAAAAAACCTTCGAGGGCGGCCGTTCTGCCCTTGAATCACTGAATGTCCCCGTCGAAACCCTGGTGCGTATCACCAGCATGGAGAATAACATCCTGCATTTTGGATAATTGTTTCTGAGGAGAAGTCTTTAATGGTTGACTCGATCGTTATTCTCGATTTCGGATCCCAGTACACCCAGTTGATCGCCCGCCGCGTACGNNCCGAGCGGGTTCATTCTCTCCGGCGGGCCGGCCTCGGTCTACGATGAGAATGCGCCTTTCCTTCCCGATTATGTGCTCCAGGCGGGAGTACCGGTGCTGGGAATTTGCTACGGCATGCAAGCCATGACGCAGGCATTGGGCGGAAAAGTGAGCGGCGGGGGCGTGCGCGAGTATGGCCTGGCCGAGATCGAGGTGACCAAAGAAGGGGCGCTGCTGCCGCAGTCGCGCCAAAAAGTGTGGATGTCGCACGGCGACCGCGTGGAGCAGATGCCGGAGGGATTTTCGAGCCTGGCCTCCAGCGATAACGGCCTGCTGGCCGGCATGAGCCGCCCGGAAAAAGGCTGGTACGCGCTGCAATTTCATCCCGAAGTCAACCACACCGAGCGCGGCAGAGAGATCTTGCGGAATTTTGTCTACACTATCTGCGGCTGCAAGCCGGAGTGGACTCCCAAGAATATCATCGACAAATCGATCGAAACCATCCGTGCCAAGGTAGGGGACCGTAAGGTCATTTCTGCCGTCAGCGGCGGCGTGGATTCAAGCGTGGCCACTGCCCTGGTGCGAAAAGCGGTCGGCAATCAGCTTTCCACCATCTTCATCGATACCGGTCTGCTGCGCGAAGGTGAAGTTACCCAGGTGCAGTCTGCCTTCAAAGACGCGCTGGGCATGGAACTCACCACCATCGACGCCAGCCAACGCTATTTTACCGGGCTGAACGGTGTGAGCGAACCCGAGCAGAAGCGTAAAGTGATCGGTGAGCTCTTCATCCGCTTGTTCGAAGAGCAGGCTGCCCGCGTCGGCAACCCGCCCTTCCTGGTGCAGGGTACGATCTACCCGGACGTGGTGGAATCTTCAGGCACGGCCTTTGGCAAAGCAGAGCGCATCAAATCGCATCACAACGTGGGCGGCCTGCCCAAGGATATGAAGTTTTCCCTGGTCGAACCCCTGCGCGAACTATTCAAAGACGAAGTCCGCCTCATCGGCGAAGCCCTGGGGTTGCCCGCCGATCTGGTCTGGCGCCAGCCCTTCCCCGGGCCCGGACTGGCCGTGCGCTGCCTGGGAACCATCACCCCGGAACGGGTCAGCCGTCTGCGCAAGGCCGATGCCATCTTCACCGGCGAACTGCAGCGAGCCGGTCTGCTGGGCCGCCCCACCCGCGACGATGCCCGCCAGCTTTCTCAGGCCTTTGCCGTGCTGCTGCCCGTGCAGTCCGTGGGCGTGATGGGAGATCAGCGCACCTATCAGGAAGCCATTGCCCTGCGCGCTGTCACCACTGAAGACTTTATGACCGCCAACTGGGCGGTACTGCCTGCCGATTTGCTGGCGCGTGTTTCCAGCCGCATCGTCAACGAAGTAGCCGGGGTGAACCGCATCGTCTACGACATCACCAGCAAACCGCCTGCCACCATTGAATGGGAATGATCGACTAAATCTCGACAATCATTTAATCGTTTTTCGCATACAATTTAGGATATGAAGAAGCAATTTTCAATTCCTAAAAATTCTATCCGGGCCATCGTGCGGAGTGGTTTCTTCGCTCTGCTGGCTTTGTCGCTTTTGCCAATTCTTGTCCGTGCTCAAACCACCCAAACACTGCCGATTTCCAACCCCGATACCAGCGCTTATCCGCTTGTCACCCTGTATATGTGGCCGACCAATGCCGATGGAAGCTTCATTGGCGACCTGACCACCGACCAGGTACACGTCCTGGAAAATGACCGCGAGGTAAAGGTAGACTCGTTGAATCTGCTTGAACCGGGCATGCACGTCATTGTGGCAGTCAACGAAGGCACCACGCTGGCCAACTTCTATGCCGGGAAATCTCGCATGGATCGCATGAAAGAAGTGTTGACCGCCTGGGCAAAGACCGAATCCATCACCACGCTGGATGATTTCAGCCTCATCAACAACACGGATGTCCTGCAAAATCAGCTTTCCCACCCGGCCGATTGGGTTCAGGCAATTGCCGATTACAACCCCGAATTGCGCAAAGCGACCCCTTCAATAAATAGTTTGTCGCAGGCCACTGCTCTGGTGAAAGGCCTGCCCGCTGCCGATCATAAATCCAGGGTCATTCTCTACATCACTCCGCTGCCCGATAAAACCCAACTCACTGGTTTGCAGGAACAGGCCACGGCAGCGGCTGAGACCAATACCCGTTTGTTTATCTGGCTGGTCGGCCCAGCCACTTACAGCAGTGAAGATGCCGCCAAAACCCTGCAGCAAATTGCCGCCAGTACTGGGGGCAGTTTCTTCATTTACTCTGGCGCCGAAACGCTGCCCGATCTGAATTCCTATTTCAATCCGCTTAGCCATGAATATCAGATCACCTATCAAACCGCCATCCAGAAATCCGGAACCTACACACTGCAAGTCCAGGTCAACCAAAAGACCTTTGAGTCCAGTTCAGCGAAACTTTCGTTCGACCTTAAAGCCGAGGCGCCCAATCCCATCTTTCTCTCGCCTCCTGCAGAGATCACCTTGAATTGGTCGCAAATTGGCGAAAAGAAGACCTGGCAGACCGTTCCCAACTTATACACCCTGAAATACATGCTGGAGTTCCCGGATGGACACGAACGAGCCATTAAGACCGCGCGCCTGTTCGTCGACGGCAAGCTTGTCACAGAAGTGACAGCCGCACCCTTTGATGAAATTAAATGGGATCTCAGCCAGTTCACCGAGACCCAAACCCATGTCATTCAGATCTTTGTTGAAGACGTGGCCGGTTTTAGCGCCAGTACCATCAAAACCCCGGTGCTGATCACAGTTAACCCCAAACCACAAACGGCCTTGCAGAAGTTTATCTCCGGCATCAATCCCATCACCGCGGGGATTGTCGGTCTCCTGGTCTTGATGGGAGTAGGGCTGCTGTTGTACTTCCGCAGGAATTTTCTGAAAAGACAGGGCTTGATACGCGAAAGAAAGGTAATAGATAACGACCCGGTCAAACAACCCGTTCTGGTGGAACAACCCGATTACCCGGTTTCATCCGCCAAAGAGACCCCTCCAGATTGGCCCAAGTTGCCCGGCGGCGCCAAAGCACCCGCCCGTCTGATCTCGCTGCTCGCGGAAAACGCGCCGCGCCCTACCCACAAGAATTACGCTCTGCCCCTGCAGGATACCGTTTTTGGCAGCGACCCGGTGCGCTGCGATATTGTGCTGACCGGACCTACCATCTCGGCCGTACATGCCAAAGTTTTCACCGATGCCGCCAAACATTTTTACGTTGCCGATTGCGGTTCCGCTGCCGGTACCTGGATGAATTATGCGCCTGTTTCAAAGCAGGGCACCCGCCTGGAGCACGGCGACCTTATCAACATCGGTGCCTTCGCCTTCCGCTTCGAGGAGATCAACCCCGAAGGCCGGCCCATTCAGGTGATGCCGTATAACAGGGAAGAGTAAACTCAGCCTTTTCTCTGAGCCGCTCGTGCCAGGATGCTTTCGGCGCGCTTGATCACCGGCCGGTCGACCATCTGGCCGTCCACCGTGAAAGCTCCCTTGCCCATCCCGGCAAAGCGTTTGGCTTCTTCCAGAATATGTGCGGCGGCCGCTACCTCTTTTTCTGACGGTGTGAAGATGCGCTGCACCGGCTCTATTTGCAGCGGATGAATGAGCTGCTTGCCGGAGTAGCCCAACTGGGCCCCCTGCAGCGCTTCCCGTTCCAGCACTTCCATATCCTTATAGTTGACCGTTACCAGGTCAATGGCCTGCAGGCCAAAAGCGGCCGCGTACATCACCAGGCGGCTGCGGGCATAGAGTAGTTCCAGTGCCTGCGCCGTGCGTGCGGCGCCCATATCGGCAGTGAAATCCTCGGCGCCAAAGACCAGGCACTGCAGGCGTGGGGTCATCTCACTCTGGCGGCAGATCGCCTCCAGGTTGACCATCCCCAGCGCGCTTTCCACGATCGNNCGGCTGATCTGTTCCGCCCGATCCACCTTGGGCAGAAGGATCGCATCCGGACCGGCCGGCAGTACCGCAGCCAGATCATCATCCGTGCGCCCGGAGGGGTAGCCGTTGACCCGCACCACGCGCTCGCTGGTACCAAAATCGATCTCGCGCAGGGCTGCTGCAATCGTCTGGCGCGCTTCGCCCTTGCTGGCTTCGGCCACACCGTCTTCCAGATCCAACACCACGCAGTCAGCTCCCAGGCCGGCGGCCTTCTCGATCTTGTGCAAATCGCTGCCCGGAACGTATAAGAATGCTTTTCTCGAACGCATGGATTCCTCCTCAGGATGTTACAATCTGATTATAGCGAATCTGCGCTTATTGGAACCCTTTAACCGTATTCAAAAGCAGACATTCAATCATGAAAAAACCTGTAAAAGAAATATCGGCCAACTACCGCCTTTATTGGAAATTCGATCTCACCCGCGTGCGCGAACTCTTCTGGCTCAATTTTTTTAGCCTGGTGCTGCTGTTTGCCGCCATGATCGCTTTCGGATTCTTTATCTATCTGCACCGCTCCGCGGATATCTCTCTGCCAACACATTATCGCCCGCCCACGGTCATCGAAGCCCTGACCTTTTTGGCCCAGTTGTTTGGCACGGTAGCCATCATGATCCTGCTGCACGAAGGCCTTCACGGCCTCTTCTTCTGGATATTCACCGGCAGCAGGCCAAAATTTGCCTTCAAGCTGTATTATGCCTATGCCTCCGCTCCCGGCTGGTTCATTCCGCGCTGGCAGTACTTTTTCATCAGCCTGGCTCCTCTGGTAGGCATCACCTTTTTTGCGGTATTGGGTATCCTTTATCTACCGGTGCTCTTTTTGTTACCCCTCTATCTGCTGGTGATCTTCAATACCAGCGGGGCCGTGGGTGACCTGTGGGTGACCGGAAAATTGATCTCCGCTCCGCGCGAGACCATGATCCGCGATTTTGGCGATGCCATTGAGTTTTATCGGGCAGCTCCGGAAGTCAGCGACAATTGATCTCCGGTTCAGGGTAGTCTATTTTGGAGGGCAAATTTAAATGAAAATTACCGCGACCCAACACATCCCCGAAAATTATGTATCCTTCTGGAAATTGAATTTTGACAGCAAAAGATCGACGCTCATCGTAAATGCAGCCGCGCTGATTTTGCTCTTTCTCTTTGGGTTCGCTTTTGCGATATTGATCGCCTTGCTCAGACCGGGAGATCAATCGCTCAATTTTTCGATCTCGAGCGGTTCCCTCAAAGAGGGACTGATCTTTTTAGCCGAAGCATTGCTCATCACAATCGTGGTTATGCTCGTGCATGAAGGGTTTCACGGCATCTTTTTTTGGATCTATTGCGGCAAAAGGCCGCAGTTCGGCTTTAAAAGCTATTACGCGTACGCGGGCGCACCGGGGTGGTACTTCAGACGCGGCCAGTATGCCGTCATCGGCCTGGCACCCTTGATCGGGATCACGCTTTTAGGTATTCTGGGGGCGCTCTGGCTGCCGGATGTTTTCATGATGCCCATTTATCTGGTACTGGTCTTTAATGCCAGCGGTGCTGCCGGTGATCTGTGGGTAGTATTGCGCCTGGCCTTTTGCCCGTCAGAGATGTGGGTGCTCGACCAGGGAGACGGCGTGGAATTCTTCAAACCGCAGATTGTCAATCCGCCTCTTCAGTGATGGTGCTTCCACAAATCAAAATTTTGCAATTGAAAATCCTATCTGTATAATGAGCGAAGAAGAGACATTCTCTGGTTCACTGCTATACCGAAAAGGTATCCTTGCATGATGCCCGTCAAAAACCCTTATAGATCGTCCAGAGGTCAAACCTTTTCAGAATGTGTTTTATTGCAGGTATTGGTCGCTTTCATTGTTGTCATCACCCTGGTTTTGATCGGCAAATTGACCGCTGGCGGCCTGACCATCAATTTTTC
>PMIV01000198.1:0-7608 GCA_003158355.1 Anaerolineaceae bacterium | reverse complement strand
AGGGCATCAATGGCCTTTACTGGAGCCCGCACGGCTCCAATATTGGCATTTCAAATGTAAGCAACGACAAATATGAGGTTTACGTGAAAAAATTGGACGGCACCATGATACACGTTAACAACGCCTGGTCCATTTGGTGCGACGTTCCCACTTCCATTTGTTACTATCACACAATTACCCCCGGAAATGAAATCGATTTTTCCTCAATTGTGGTAACTAGTAAATAAATAGTAATACATTATTGATTATCACGTAATTAAACTGTAAGGTTAGTTGTTGATCTTGCGTGCTACTATCTATTTAAATTCATACAAACAAGGAGGATACTTTTTATGAAGAAAATCACTCGCTTTTCAATCACCGCTTTGATCGTGCTTTGTTTTGTTTTGGTGAGCTTTTCGACGGTGTTCGCCACGCCTGGTATAACACATCAAAATAAAGACTGGAGTGATCCGGTGGCTTCAAGCAGCGACAAGGGAGTAAGTTTTACATCTGTTGTTGTTAGTCCCTGGCAATTGCCCGGAACAACCACTTTAAGTTCGGGCGTCGCCGTACCGGTGGGCTTCCCTAAAGGCGAGCTGCAATTTGGCGGCAAAGGCATTCAGATCAGCGGTATTGCTGAGCATAAATCCATTCAAGTTTGCTTTGACTTCCCAACTTATAATAATTCCTGGAAAGGTAAGATCTATGAATGGAATGGCATAAAATGGGTCCCCGTGACGACTACCATTCTCGCCCCTGCTGAAAGCAACCCTTCTGCATGCACTTCTTCAGCCAAAAATGGATTTTACGCTTTGATCATTGGTTATTTTGGGTCAGTTTAACCATAAATGAGCGCTCAAAACTCAGGATAATATTAATCTAGTATAGTAAATCGTTAATTGACATTACTTAAACGAGAGGCTTGATCAAGTCTCTCTTTTTTTTGGGTGACGTTTCAAATAATTGATCTATTCCCTTGATGTGCAACAAGCGAACAATGCTTTTTTGTAAAGACCATTTATTTTTAAGGTGGGCTATGCCTTAAGGAGAGCGAACAAAGGGGGAGTGAATGCTTGTACGGGCGGTTCAAGTATGTTAGAATTGCTTCGCCCAGCTTAGAATGGAGGGGTGGCCGAGTGGTTTAAGGCGCTTGTCTTGAAAACAAGTTTGGTGAAAGCCAACGTGGGTTCGAATCCCTCCCCCTCCGCCTGAAAAGCGTAGGGTACAATTGAATACTCGGGGAGGTGCCAGAGTGGCTGAATGGGATCGCCTGCTAAGTGATTGTCGGGCTTTAAACTCGACCGAGGGTTCGAATCCCTCNNGTTCGAATCCCTCCCTCCCCGCCATGTTCCATCAACCACTGTAAGGTGGTTTTTTCTTTAAACTACTCTTAAGCGTGCCCGGAAATTACTGAACTTCGATCGTGATCGTGAATGTTTTGTAAGGGGCTTTGTCTTTTTCCCAGGAACGCAGGTATTTAAAATTCAAGGTGGTCGTTCCGGCACTCACTGTTTTAAAGTGATATGTGTACATTCCACCGGACCCGGCAATCGGCAAATCCATTTTATATGCCGTTTTACCGTCCTGCTGAACAATACTTGTGTCTACATCGGCCATCTGCCAGCCGTATCCCGTGGTCGGATTGCCGCTTAATTTGATCGTAAAAGATTCGCCCGCTTTGACCGTTACGGTCTGCCCATCCATTGATTCTGTGATATTCTGAGCGCCGCCAGTGCAGGCAGTTAAAGTCAAACCGAACAGAATCAAACCCATAAAGAATTTAAAGATCCTTTTCATTTTTTGCCTCTTGGAAATAGTTCCTTAAATGTCTTGACGTTCTTCCGGGCAAGGAAGTTCCAGCTTGGTTATTTTAGAGCGAACAACGCCAGTACCAAAAACCAGACGATGGTCGAAAAGAAAACCGCCCATTCCAGGATGGTTGTCTTCCAAAAACGCGGCCGTTCAGGCAGTGATTCAGGATCCAACGCTTCTTCTTTGGATTCGACTTTTTTCTTGTTGGTGTCTGTTGTCAATAAAAAGGCTGCAAAACATCCCACCGAAAACAAACCTGCCAGATTCGAGATCTTTGGAATGATCTCAAACTCGGCTGACTGCGCAAACACGGCGATGCTGAACAATAATACGGTCACCAGGCCGGAACGAAAGTAAGAGAGCGCCACCCAGTAATGGCTTTTCATGTTGTTCATCGGGAAGATTCCCACTGCCGTGCAAGAAAGCGCGGTCCAAATTCCCACTATCATGGCGATCTTCCCCCAGAGATTCCCCAGCGCCAACCCCATACCCACCAGAAACGGAATCAAAGTCAGCCCGCCAATGATCAATCCCAGGTTGAAGAGCAGCGACAGGCGCGAAACCCCCACTTCGCCCAGTTCTGAAATGTAATGGTTGAAAACGGAATAATTTTCGCCTTTTTTACCCCGGTAGAAAAGTGCACTCACCAGCATGGAGAACATAATGAGCAGACTGCCGATCAACCCAAAAAAGGCGTAAGTCTGGATCAAGAAAGCACGGAAGGCATCCCAGGTCATCATTCCCTCGATGAAAGCTGATTTTAATAATTGTAGCAAATATTTCAAAAACCTTTTTTTGAGGGAGTGGACAATTTCACCGATTTCCTTTGAAAACAAGTCTGTATAATGGAAACAGCAAACATTGTAGGAGGCTGCCATGTTGTGGACAAAAGTGATCCTGCTCTTTTTAGCTGTACCTGCGCTGGTCGATGTCTTGATCCCCTGGCTGATCCTGAACCTTTTACACAAACTGACCTATTCCAGCCTGGGGATCTTGCAAATCAGCGGGGCCATCCTGGCAGCCACTGGTCTGTTTGCAGTAGGCTGGGTTTGCCAGGCGTTTGTGCGCCGCGGCAAAGATACTCCAGCTCCTTTTGACCCACCGTATCGGTTCGTCAGTACAGGCCTCTACCGTTGGCTGCGCAACCCAATGTACCTGAGTATTGCAGTATTGATTCCGTTTGGAGAAACGCTTTTTTTTGAGACCCCCTGGTTGATTATGTACAGCGCCGTACTCATGTTATTTTTGCAGCTCTACATCGTTTATGTTGAGGAACCGGCGCTGACAAAACGTTTTGGCCGGCCTTACAAGAAATACCTGCGCACCGTACCACGCTGGATACCGCGAATCCCGAAAGACAATTAATATGTATGATTCCTTTGCTCCCAATTGCGATCGCTTCGTCAACTGGCCTGGCCTACTCAGAAACGGCAATTTAGCGTTAGCCGTATACACCAAAAATAAATAATTTATTCCTTTTCAGAATCATTTGCCGGAATTCGCTTTTCACTATATAGTTTCGATATTGTTTTTATCCTTTTTTTGAGAGAGACCCATGCAAATTATTTCTGCTCAAACCCCCGAAGACCTGAAAGCATTCATTGAATTCCCCTATCAATTATATAAAAACGACCCGGTTTGGGTGGCGCCGCTGCGCAGCGAGCAAGCGTCCCAATTTGTACCGGCCAAAAACCCTATGCTTGATCATTGTACCTATACCCTCTTCCTGGCCAAAGAAGGGGATAGGGTTGTGGGCCGCATCGCTGCCTTTCTCGACCACCTGGCACTTGACCATTGGAAGCAGCCCATTGGCCTTTTCGGCTCTTTTGAATGCATCGAGGATGAAGCTGTGGCAGCGGCATTGCTTGGCGCGGCACGTGATTGGTTGGTGAGCAAAGGCATGAAGGTCATGCGCGGCCCCTGGAGTTTTGCCTCTCAAGAATGGGGGTTGGTCGTGGATGGATTCACGCCGGATCCGATCATTATGGCGCCTTATAACCCTCCTTACTACAATCAATTCCTGCAGAAATTTGGCCTGCAAAAAGCCAAAGATCTGAAGGTGTATATTTGCGACGCCAAAGAAGGTTGGCAAATCCCGCAGCGCTATTTGACTCTCACAGATGTCGTTCAAAAACGCTTTGGAATTACTGTACGCCCGGTGAATATGAAGAATCTCGAAGAAGATGTGGTTACCATGACCAATCTGGCCAACACCTCAATTTCAGATAATTGGGGCTTTTACCCGGTGACCGATGCTGAAGCGCGAACCATGGCACACGATCTGAAACAGGTCATCAACCCCAAAGCCGTCATCATCGCTGAAGATGGCCAAGGAAAACCAATCGGTTTTGCCATGTCTTTACCAGATATTAACTTGCTGCTAAAAGGCTTGAACGGACGGCTTGGCTTGCGCGGAATTTTTAGAATGCTCTTCATGCTTCCCCACATTCACCAGTACCGCATGTGGGCGCTGGGAGTCCTCCCTGAGTTTCAAGGCTGCGGCGTGGATACCCTGCTCTACCGCGCCACTTATGAAGCACTATATACCCCCACCACCCGCCTGGAAATTAACTATGTGCTCGAAGACAATGACCACATGAACAATGCGCTTTATAAACTGGGAGTTAAAGATCTGCGTCTTTATCGTGTTTACGAAATGGCACTGTAGACCAGCAATATTTGTTTCTGGTTTAAATTGAAGGTCTGACGAATAGAATTCCGTCAGACCTTTTTTATTGAACGATCGTTTTTATCGATCCGGGTTGCAAATTTATTAAATTTGTGGTTCCGGTTCAAGAAAATTATTTTAGCGCCACGTAAACCGGTGCGCTGCGCTGCGGGCGGGTCTGCACCGGCAAGACATCGACCAGTTCGTATTCCTGGCTGCCCAGGCCGAGTGTCTCGCCGTAACGAACCACTTTGTACGGATCTTTGAAAGGTCCGTGAATATGGGCAAAGGGATGGCCTTCATGGGTGACCACTTCCATGCTGTTGGGAACGTTTTCTTCGATCAATTGAGACTTGCCGGTCACATCGAGCACGGCTTTATCAATGGCCACAATATCATCTGAGCCAAAAATTCCGGCATCCGGTAGAACAGAGAGACCGGTGAAACCAAAGCAATCGCAGACCGGGGTCATCTGGTTTGCCAGGGCCAGGTGGGTCACCTTCTCGGGAGCATAGGTGGAAAGGGCTATCGATGCGCTGATGGCGCAAGCCTCCTGGAAAGCGTCAAAATTGGTCGGGACGATCTTCAGGCTGCCGGCCGGAGCCACTTTCTGGCAGCGCATGCACTGGTTACAAACTTCAAAGTGAACGTGCAGTTCTGAGGCNNTTTTCTTTGAACCAGTATTTGTCAAAGTGATTGGTGTCATGCATCTGGCCGCGGGTTTCCTGAACCATGCAGCCTAGCGCCAGATTCTTGAAGGCACCGCCAAAACTGCAAGCGGGATGGCCTTTGATATGCGCAAAGTTGATGAGAAAGGAAGAATCCTCGATCAACCCGGCCAGCTTCCAACTCTTGATGTTCTTAAATGGATGTTCATGCGGATAGAAATACTTCTCGTCGGGTCCGCCGGCAGGGTAGATGGGGCAGCCCAGCACTTCTTCGGTGTAACCGCGCGAAGCGCAGTTCTGTACATCCCAGCTAATATCCGCGATAAAAGGTTTGCCGCCGCCGTCTTTCACCGCCTGCACCACTTTGCGCACAAACACCGGGTGGATCACCGAATACCCAATATTGTTTCCCACGTGCAGCTTGATACATACACGCTCATCTTTGACTCGGTCACGGATGTGCAGCCGTTCCAGGATCAAGTCCAACTTGGCCGGTAAGGTTTCGCTGGCATCCAGCCGGGATTGTTGGGGAGAACCATAATAAACTCGAGAAGCCATAATTCACCTGTTAAATTCAAATTTTTTTACGAATAATGAGTAATTATATCAAATTCGCTTTCCAGTTTAAAACTTCACCTGGTCTCCAGACGGTATAATGAATTAAATTATTATCATTTATGATTGAGGTGGAGATGAAGGACTTTTTGGAATTTTTGAACACGTCCTCAGAGGATGAACTTAACGCAGTTTCCGGCATCACTCCGGCAGAGGTGCAGGCAATTCTCGCTGCCCGGCCGTTCTCTTCTTTGGAAAGTGCCGCCAAATCAAAGGGGCTTTCCACAAAAAAACTCAAGGGATTGCAAAAAAATTACGAAGAAACCTTGCAGCCTGAAACAGAGACCAGCGCTGCGGAATCACCGGAAGCAGAGATCATCGCTCCAAAACCGGGTAGTGAGAAAAAGGTCGGTCGTATTCTCATCCGCATTTTGATTGCTGTCCTCATCCTGGCGGCGCTTTTCGCTGCCGTATATTTTGGGATTCCCCTCTTCAAAGAAAAGATCCTCAACCCACTGCAGTCAAACACAGCCCGCGTCAGCGAAGTAGCCACCCAGCAGGCCGCGGATGTAAAGCAGCTTTCTGACGAGATCAAGGCATTAAACGAACGTATCTCCAAACTGGAAACCCGTGCCGACGCCGTGGATGTGGCCCTGCAAACGCACACAGAAACCCTGGCTTCTCTGCAAGAGATGCAGACCAAACTGCAATCCAGCCTGGAGAGCCAAAAAAGCGACCTCGCCTCGCAGCTTACCCTCACCCGCTCCATCGAACTGCTCTCCCGCAGCCGCCTGTATCTTTCGCAAAGTAATTACGGTCTGGCTCGCACCGATGCCGCCAGCGCTCGCGACTTGCTTTACAGCCTGCAGAGCACCCTGCCGGCTGCCCAGGTGGACAGCCTGAAGATCGTCATTGAACGCCTCGATCTGGCTCTCGCCAACTTGCCGGCCTACCCGGTGGTTGCCGTATATGATATTGACAGCGCCTGGCAGCTTCTCGTGGACGGTCTGCCGAATGTGCCGCCGATGGCGGTCACTCCAGTAATTTCAGCCACACTGCCATCATCTGAAGCAGCATCTACACCAGAAAGTACCCCCGCTCCCTGATAATAATTGATTCAGGAAGGGTTCGTTAAAGCATATATAAAAGAAGGCAGCATGAAAGTACTCATCATCGGCGCCGGTGTGGTCGGTTCCATTTTCGGCTGGGCATTGACCCGGGGCGGGCACGAAGTGACCCATCTCGTTCGTCCCGGCCGCGCCGCCCAATTCGCCAACGGCATGCCCGTGGATGTCATCGACCGCCGGCCTCACCATCCCGAACACGTCCAGGAAATCTATCCCATCTGCGCCCGCGAGTCCATCTCCCCGGCGGAGCGTTTCGATCTGGTCATCATCCCGACCAAGCATTACACGCTGGAGCAGACCCTGCAGCAGATCGCCCCGTTCACCCGGGGCACAGATACTCTTCTGCTCACGCAAAATTGGCAGGGCACGCAGCAAATTGATCAGTGGCTCGACCCGGCCAAATATAGTTTTGGCGATGCCAAAGCCGGCGGTAGCTTTCTCGACGAGCGCCTGGTCTGCACCATCAAAGCGATCGACATTGGCAGCCGCAGCGGCAAGACGGATGACTGCCTGCAAAAATGTATCTCCCTGTTCCAATCAGCGCAGATCACCACGCACGTTCAAGACGACATGCTGTATTACCTGTGGGTGCAATATGCCTACACCGCCGGCCCGTGGCCAATGTTGGTGAGGGCAGGCAGTTTCAAAAAGCTCTACTCAGATCGCCAGTCGAGCAAACTAATTTTGGCTGCCATTCAAGAGAGTTTGCAGGTGGTACGGGCACGCGGTGTCGATCTGGAGCGCTTCCCGGATTTGCAGATGTACCTGCATCCCTCAAAATTAACCGGCTTACTGG
>PMIV01000135.1 GCA_003158355.1 Anaerolineaceae bacterium | reverse complement strand
CTCCCCAACAAGGGGATGACCAGATGCATGTGCAGCCAGATGAACGGTGAAAGCAAATTTTTGGTCGGTTTCGTCGTTTCGAGGATAACGATCTTCCCCCCTGCTTGCAGTACCCTGAATTGCTCAGCCAGCGCCTGCTCCAGGTTGCCCACATTGCGCATCAAGAAACCGGAGACGACCCCGCTGAATGCATTATTTTCAAACGGCAGAAACAGTCCATCCGCCGCCAAAAAAGGCAGCCTGCCGCGCCGCTGACCCACCAGCATCATCTGCAAAGTAAAATCCGCAGCCGCCACCTTCACACCGCTGCAATAACGCATAGCTTCTCTAGCCAGATCGCCCGTGCCTGTGCCCAGGTCGAGCAACCGCTGACCGTGTTTCAGATCCAAATGCCTGATGGCTTTCTTACGCCAGTGCCGGTCCTGGCCGCCCGTCATCAGGCGATTCATACGGTCGTAGTTGCCCGCAATACGGTCGAAAATGCCATGGACGTATACTGCCCGTTCCTGCCCTATGGATAATGTCTTCATCGTGCCTGCATTATAATAGCCAAACATGCAAAATTCACAGCTCAAACCCATGAATTCATTTCAAGTCTGGTGGCTGGCCATTCGCCCCAAGACCCTGCCCGCGGCCATGTCCGGCGTCATCACTGGTTCCGCCCTGGCCTGGCACGATGGCCATTTCCATCTGCTGCTCGCGCTGGCGGCGCTGCTGGTGGCGCTGCTCCTGCAGATCGGCAGCAACCTGGCCAACGATGTCTTTGATTACGAGCGCGGCGCGGATTCCGGCCCGCGTCAGGGACCTCTGCGCGTGACCCAGGCGGGCTTATTGCAGCCGCGGCAGGTAAAAGGCGGTTTGCTGCTGGTATTTACTCTGGCAGCCCTGTGCGGCCTGTATCTGGCCTCTGTGGCCGGCTGGGTGGCGATCCCCATCGGAGCAGCAGCCATCCTGGCCGCAGTTGCTTACACCGCCGGGCCGTACCCGCTGGGCTATCACGGCCTGGGTGAACTCTTCGTCTTCCTCTTTTTCGGTGTGGCCGCCGTGGCCGGAACTTACTTCGTGCAGACCGGCAGTGTCTCGCTGGCTGCCTGGCTCATGTCGCTCCCGGTGGGGCTGATCATTGTCGGCATCCTCGTCGTCAATAATCTGCGCGACCTCGAATCAGACAAGATCGCCGGCAAGCATACCCTGGCCGCCCGTTTTGGCAGCCGCTTTGCCAAAAGCGAATACCTGGCCTGCCTGCTCGGAGCTTACCTGAGCATTTTGGTCTACTGTGCCCTCGGCCTGCTGCCCTGGTGGAGTCTGCTCACCTGGCTCAGCCTGCCGCTGGCCTATGCCACGGCGCGCATCGTCTTCACGCAGACCGGTAAAGCACTGAACCTGGCGCTGGCCAGGACGGGTCAGTTGGCGCTGGTGGTGAGTTTGTTGTTTCTATTTATAAATTTACCTGCATACTTCATTCAATAATTTTCGAATCATTGAACTACTGTGGAAATTCACAGGTTCCATTGCCTATTGGGGGATCGATTCCACAGTTGCTTTTTTCTCCAAAACCAAGATACTTAAGGAATTGGGAGCAAAGGTAGCTAAAAAATGCAGACAACTCTTTTTACTGAACGTGAAAATGAAGTCCTCCGGCTGTTGCAGCAAGGGTTGAGCAATAAACAGATGGCAATGACATTGAGGATTACTGAACGTACCGTAGAATTTCATCTGAGCAACATTTTTACCAAATTGGGCGTAAATTCACGCACTGAGGCTGTGCTCAGGCTGGCAGATCAGGTTGAATCAACAATACCTGTGGGAACAAACATTCGGGAATCCACAGTAGTAACACCCAGCGAAACAATGGAGAATGGGGAAAATTCAGTTCGTTTCGAAAGGATTCCCATGAAAAAGAAAGTAATCTTCTACATTGCCGGTGCAGTTCTCGTTTTGGCAGTTGTTTCCATCATTCTGTTCAAACCGATAACACTTTCCCAACTCTTTTCCCCGCATACTACCACACTATACAAGGATACTAGTATTGCGCCCACCCCTATTACCGAGACAGCCCAAATCTCTGAAATAACAGGGTTAACACCATCCGCCACCGGTTCAGGCAATCATGTTTTTTCCCAATCGGTCGGAGTTTCTACTTCAATCAATCTCACTCTGGAGTGGTTCTACATCGATTCGCAGCGTGTGAATCTGCAATTTTCCATTTCCGGGTTTCCCATCCCGGCCGGAGCAAAGGTAAATTACCTCGTCGATCACAAGAAAATCCGCCTCCTGGATAGTGATGGAAACCAGATATCCTTTGAAGAACAGCCTTCCAGCAACCGCGGTGAAGTAATTTCAGACAATGTCCAGCCTCAGGTATTTGAGATCACTCTGGATGCCGTTTTATTGAATTCCAATAAAACAATTAACCCAGCGGATACCTTTCAAATTATGATCCCGGTCGGCGGGAAGGAATACGATAACAACAGTCAGCCAATCGATCTACCCGAGGCCACTTTTAAGATTTCGACCGCTTCTTTTTATCCTGATTCTTTAACTTTTGTCACCAATAAATCCGCAATGATTCAGGATAAAACGATCAATTTTTACAGATTGGAAGTAAACCCTGAAGAATCTTATGCCTACATTTGCGTTACTGACCCGGCCGGGGAACAATGGCTGCCTGACGCCGTCAGCATTTTGTATAA
>PMIV01000105.1 GCA_003158355.1 Anaerolineaceae bacterium | reverse complement strand
TTCAAGTCCGCCCACCCCGACTTAAAAGCCTCATTTAACCGTGAGGTTTTTGTTTTAAATGCCGGCGGCCTGTCCCATCGTGGGATAACCCAGACGTAGTTGGGGCAGGCCCCGACAAGAAGACCTCACCTAATCCGAGAGGTTTTTGTTTTGTATGCCGGCGGCCGGTCCCATCGTGGGATAACCTAGACGTTGTTGGGGCGGGCCCCGACAAAAAGACCTCACTTAATCTATGGGGTCTTTGTTTTAACCCAACTATGGGTGATAACATCCATTGAAAATATGTAGATATACAGAAAAAAGGGGCAAAATAGGACAAGTCTGAAAATAACATTTATAATTAGTAAAATCCTGGTAGATAAATTAATGCCTAATTCTCAACCTTTTCTGTCGATCCTTTTCCCTGCTCATAATGAAGAATTACGTTTGCCTGATTCGTTATTGAAGGCGGATGATTTCATTAAGAAACAGTCCTACCCCTGCGAATTGATCATCATTGAAAACGCCAGTGTGGATGCCACTTTGAGCATAGCGCAGACTTTCGCGCGCGCACATGATTACGTTAGAGTGATCCATGAAGAGCTGCCGGGCAAAGGTCGGGCGGTGCAAAAAGGCATGCTGCAGGCAAAGGGGACGTACCGCTTTATCTGCGATGTTGATCTCTCCATGCCCATCGAAGAGATCGCCCATTTTCTTCCGCCGGAGCGCGGCGATTTTGATATCGCCATTGCATCGCGTGAAGCCAGGGGAGCTGTGCGTTACGACGAACCGTTCTACCGCCATGTGGTGGGGCGGGTATTTAACTCGCTGGTTCGCATTCTCACCTTGCCCGAACTGAACGACACTCAGTGCGGCTTTAAATGCTTCACAGCTGAAGCAGCCGAAACACTTTTCCCAAAAATGACTATCTACGGCTGGACCTTTGATGTGGAAATATTAGCCATTGCCCGCCAAATGAAGTTACGCACCATCGAAGTACCTATTCCCTGGTATTACCAGCCCCACAGCAAGATCCATGTGATGCATGATTCGGTTCACATGGCTTTGGATTTGCTGCTAATCCGGCGCAACCTGCGCCGCGGAGTGTATTCCCGCTGAGGGATCATGCCTGCGCGCATAGACGACACTCAAATTCCCGCTGCGCCTGACCTGGAGTTTGAACAGGCGTTGTGGGAACAGAATATCCGGCAAATTGCCGGGTTTGACGAAGCTGGACGGGGCGCCTGGGCCGGCCCGGTAGTGGCTGGTGCGGTAATCCTTCCAATGGATATAAAGATAATGCAAACGCTTCAAGGGGTACGCGATTCCAAGCAGCTCAAAGCGGAACGGCGTACCGTTCTGGCCGGGTTGATTCACGAGCAGGCGCTGGCCTGGGCGGTGGGTGAGAGCAGCGCCGCCGAGATCGACGCGCTGGGCATCCTGCCGGCAACACGCCTGGCCATGCAACGGGCGCTGATGGCGCTGAGCGTGAGTGCCGAACATTTATTGATCGATGCCTTGTTCCTTCCGGATGTGGATAGGCCGCAGACGGCTCTCATCAAAGGCGACCAGCGCAGTTTGAGCATCGCGGCGGCTTCGATCCTGGCTAAGACCCACCGGGATGCCTGGATGGTCGACTGCGTGCAGTCTTATCCGCAGTATGCCTTCGCCCGGCATAAAGGATACGGCACGGCGCTGCATCAACAGCGCTTGGAAGAATTTGGCCCCTGCGCCATTCACCGCCGCACCTTTGCGCCGATTGCGGCGTTATTGTCAGAATCCCCAAAGCCATAAATTAAGTCAATATTTCCCGATCATTCACCCAATTTGCCGGATTATTTTCGATATACGCTTCTATTTGGATGTATTCTCTTTCAGAGGTAATGATGTGTTCGTAATAATTGCGCTGCCAGACGGGGGTTGTGTGTAATTCTCTAGCGACAATTCTGGTAACAGCAGCCTTAAATGTCCGAATGATGGTTGGTATCGAACCAACCACGGGTTTCCCAAATTGTTCTGTCGTAGGGGCACGATATATCGTGCCCCTACGATCACCATCATCGCCATTTACTGTGTCCCTACAATCGTCGTCAATTATGTGGATGATTGCATGAAAATGGTTGGGCATGATGATAGATGCACCCAATTCTGTGTTTGGAAAATGTTCGGGAATTATTTCCCAACAATTCTGGACGACCATGCCCACGGGCGAAAGATTCATATCATCATTGGTGACATTTCCAAATATTGGTTGGTGGTTGAACGCAACAATGGTAACAAAATACTCCCCGCCTTGTGAATAATCGTATCCGGGTAAACGGATAGATTTTCTGCGGTGGGGAGTATTTGAACGGATCATTTTACGACAGAACAATTTTCAGGCAGTTTGCTTTTTGGCGACGGCGCGTAAAACCACTTTGGTCAACTCGGCGACAACCGACGGGATTAGGAACAATGGCAAGATCAATTCCCATTCAGCACCGGTCAGGGCTTCGGTCTGGAAGATTGGGTTGAGGAAAGGAATGTAGATCACAGCCAGAACTAAGGCTAGTGAAGCGGCAACGGCCAGGTTCATCCACTTGTTGGAGAACACTCCGATCTTGAGCAGCGGGTAGTGTTCAGAGCGTGAAGTGTAAGCACGCAGAAGTTCCGAGATGGAAAGGGTAGCAAAGGCCATCGTTTCGGCATAACGAATATCGTGCGCCATGCCAATAAAGAAAGCAACGAGTGTGACGGAAGTGATGGCAATGGTCTGCATGACCACACCAACTTTCATCTCGTTGTTGATGATGGGTTCCTTGGGAGGGCGCGGCTTTTGATCCATGATGTCCGGGTCGCCCTTTTCGGTTCCCAGCGCCAGTGCCGGGGCACCGTCGGTGACCAGGTTCAGCCAGAGCAACTGCACAGCTGTCAGCGGGGCGTACTGGTCGGGGGAAAGGGTTGGCATCAAGAGTTTACCAAAAGCGGTGGGCAAAAAGATGATGAGGATCTCAGCCAGGTTGCAGGAGATCAGATAGTAGACGAATTTGCGGATGTTCGAATAAATGATGCGGCCCTGTTCGACGGCCGAGACAATGCTCACGTAATTATCGTCAGTGAGCACCATGTCCGCGGTCTCTTTGGCCACATCGGTGCCGGTGATACCCATCGAAATACCGATGTCTGCACGTTTGATAGCTGGAGCGTCATTGACGCCGTCACCGGTCATGGCCACGATCTCGCCGTTGGCTTTGAGGGCATCGACAATGCGCATCTTATGTTCGGGCGAAACACGGGCAAAGACGTCCGTCTGTTCCACCTCGGTTTTCAAGGTCGCGTCATCGATCTCATCCAACTGGGCGCCGGTCATCACTTTATGCCCCGGACGCAGCAGGCCAATGTTTTCGGCAATGGCTCTTGCGGTGTTGGGGTAATCACCGGTAATCATAATGGTGCGAATGCCGGCATTGGCTGCATTCTTCAGGGCGGGTTTTACTTCGGTACGGGCAGGATCGATCATACCGATGAGCCCGACAAAGATCAGGTCCTTTTCCAATGTTGCGGCGGAAATTTCTTCGGGCAGAACTTTGATCACTTTATAGGCCACAGCCAAGACACGCAAGGCGTCTTTAGTCATGGCTTCGTTGGCAGCGATGATACGTGCGCGGGCCGCCTCGTCCAACGGAAGCGAATCGCCGTCATTCATGGGCTGATAACCCGTGCACAGGTTCAAGATCAGATCAGGCGCGCCTTTGACAGCGACCACATTCCATTTTTTCTGTGAGTCATCGGTAAAAGGCGAAATGTCGCTTCCTTGGGGATGATCGATCGAATGGATAGTGACCATGCGTTTTCGTTCGGAATCAAAGGGAACTTCATTGGTACGCGGGTAAGCATGGTTCAAATTGGCGGTCAAAGCGCCGGCTTTATAAGCCGCCACCAATAAAGACCCTTCGGTCGGGTCACCCACCATGTTGAAATCCGGTTTTCCGTCTTCGCCCTCGATCTTTTCGAGCAGCGCGTCATTATTCAAAGCGCTTACCCATAAGGCGGTGCGAACAGCCGGGTAATCATCCAGATCGATTTTCTTGCCAGCCACGGAAAAATCGCCGACAGGCAGATAACCTTGTCCTGAAACAGCCGTGAATTGGCCGTCCACCCAGATGCGGGTCACGGTCATTTCGTTCTGAGTGAGGGTACCGGTCTTATCCGAGCAGATGACGGTAGCAGACCCCAGAGTCTCAACGGAGGAAAGGCGGCGGATGAGCGCATGACGATGGATCATTTCGCGCATGCCCAGGGCCAGGCTGATGGTGACGATGGCGGGTAGACCTTCCGGCACAGCAGCGATGGCCAGGCTGACCGCAATCATAAACAGGGTCAACGGATTTCCGCCTTCGAGGATGCCGGTGACAAAAACGATGGCACAAACGGCCAGGCAGGCCCAGCCCAGGGTCTTGCCCAGTTGATCCAGGCGTTTTTGCAGGGGGGTTTCTTCTTCTTCGACGGCTTGCAGCATGGTGGCGATCATTCCCAGTTGAGTGTGCATGCCGGTGGAGATCACCACGCCCTGGCCGCGGCCATAAGAAATGACCGTGCCCATGAAGGCAATATTCTTGCGGTCACCCAGGCTGCTCTCGGGGCTGACCAGGAGCGCAGCATTTTTCTGCACGGGAACAGACTCACCGGTGAGAGCGGATTCATCCACGCGTAAATTGTGAGATTCGATCAAGCGCAGGTCGGCCGGGATAAAATTGCCAGCTTCAAGAAAAACGATGTCTCCGGGGACTAATTGGGCAGCCGGGACGATAGTGTGTTTACTGTTGCGCAGTACCTGTGCGTCTGGCGCAGCCATCTTCTTGAGGGCGGCTAATGCTTCTTCGGCACGGGATTCCTGTACCACACCCATGATAGCGTTAAGCACAACAATGGTCATGATGGCTGCAGCATCCACCCACTCACCCAAAATGGCTGAGATGACGGATGCCACGATTAGCAGGATCACCACGAAACTTTTTAATTGGGCCAGCACCAGCGATAGAAATGAAGGGTGCGGTTTCTCTGCCAGTTGATTTGGGCCGATCTCTTCAAGGCGTAGTTTGGCTATTTCTTCAGTTAAGCCGCTTTCCACCTGAGAATCGAGTTTTTCCAGCACATCATCGGTAGTGAGTGCGTGCCAGGTAACCTTCGGTTGCTCCTCGTTTTTAAGGAGTTCAAATTCGTTTTTTGCCATTTACTTGCTCCTTCAATGGTATTTGAGGTAAATCTAAGGGACGATTTGGGTTCCCGGTGGGATGACGGCATTTTTTGTGATTACAACAATACCGTCACGAACGACCCAATTCTTTTCATTAAAATCTGTGCCACGCGGGAAGGGTTTAACTACAGTTCCTTCGCCTATGCGGGCATTTTTATCGATAATTGCTCCTTCAATTGAACAATTCCGACCGATTCCTAATTCGATGTTCGGATCTGAGTTCGAATCGGTGGGTTCATAAAAATCAGCACCCATCATCACGGTATCACGAATCATGCTATTGCAGCGAATTTGACTGCGCAGGCCGATAACAGAATGAAAGATCTCGGCGTTATCGATCGAGCAGCCTTCCGCCAGCAGGGTGTTCTCGAATACGCTGTGGGTGATGGTCGACCCGGGCAAAAAGCGCGGATGGGTGTAGATGGGCCGTTCCGGATCGAAAAAATCGAACGGAGAATTCGGACTGGTCAACGCCAGATTGGTATCATAGAACGAACGAATTGTACCAATATCTTCCCAGAATCCCTCGAAATCGTAGCCGTAAACATTATGCGTTCGAATGGCTGCCGGGATCACCTGGCCGCCAAAATCGTCAAAAGAATTGCTCTCCAGCAAATCGCACAGGCAGTCGATATTGAAAAGGTAAATACCCGTTGAAGCCAGCAGGGGTTTCTTTTCATCAGCGCGGCTGATATATTTCTGCAGGGTTTCTGGGTCTTTGGGTTTCTCAATGAAATCCGTGATCCGCAAGGATTCATCTCGTTTCAAGATCCCGAAGCGGCTGGCTTCTTCTTTTGCCACTGGCAGGGTAGCGATCGTAATATCGGCACCCTTCTCAAAATGGAAATTTGCCATTTTAGAAAAGTCCATGCGATAAAGATGATCGCCCGCCAGGATCAAAACGTATTTTGCCTTGGTCGTACGAATCTGCAGGAGCTGCTTGCGAACTGCGTCGGCGGTTCCCTGGTACCAATCATTGTTGGCGACAGTTTGTTCGGCTGCCCAGACTTGCACCCAGCCGGTGTGAAAAGCATCAAAATTGTAGGTACGTGTGATGTGGCGGTGCAAGGAGATCGAATTGAATTGAGTGAGAACTGCGATACGAATAATGCCAGAGTTAATACAATTGCTGATGGGAATATCGATAAGCCGGTACTTTCCCGCCATCGGGACCGCAGGCTTTGACCTTTCTTGGGTTAACGGAAAAAGTCTGGTGCCTCTTCCCCCCCCAAGAATTACCGCAAGAATGTCCTCAAGGCCTGCCATAGTGTACTCCTTTACTACGAATATTTAATCGTCCATAAATCGAGTCAGATCCTTTGAGCAATTAAGAACCATCCAATAGTCTTTTTAATTCTACTAAAATATGGGGCTTTGACAAGAGGAAGAATAGGGCAATCAAAATACAGGTAATTATTCACTGTAAACCAGGTGAAAGAGTGGAATTAATAAGAAAACTTGGCTAAAGTTAAAGAGTAACGCGGAGTAACTCCGCAATGGGACATCTCATTTTTGAAGTACCATTTTTCGGCGCAGCGTTAATTCGATTGAGGCTGCGGGCTGCGTTTCAGCTCTTTCAAAACAATAAAGAAGAGAACCGCAGCAATGGCAGCTCCGATCAAGAAGGGCGCGCTCGAACCCAGCACCTGAAAGAGTTCGCCGCCGGCCACTGGCGCCACCGAATTGGCTCCGCTGAGCAGGGCGGCCGAGATGCCCAGCGTACCGCCAATCTCTGCCGGGCTGACCCGGCGAGTGAGCAGACTGTTGATCGAAGGCTGCAAGACGCCGCCGCCCAGGGCAACCGGTATCATGGAGATCAGAATCCAACCCAAACCTAAATATCCCTTATTGGTGTCAGCAGGGATGGAGACTTGCAGCGTGCTGGTGGGTGGGGTTTCTCCGGCCAGGCTGTGGCCGCCGCTGAGTTCCAGGGTCACAACTTGCCGGTCATACCAGGGCACCGGTTGGCGTGGGGTCAAAGACGTCAAAAGCAATCCAAGAGTGAGCATCCCCAACCCGAAGCGGATGAGCCAAACTTCACCAAATTTACGGCTCCATTTGCCGATGAAATAGCCCTGTACCGCCACGATCACGATGCCTACGAAGACGAATAAGATGGCGTTACCGGAGCCGAAAAGCCCAAGGCGGTTCAATGTGAATAAACTCAATAATTGCTGAAATCCGCCAAATACAACTTGCTGC
>PMIV01000120.1 GCA_003158355.1 Anaerolineaceae bacterium | reverse complement strand
CGCCGGCCAATCCCCGGAGCCCCGGTGATCAAATAAGCATGGCGCACGTCATCGTTGAGCATGTGCTGTTTAAACAAATGCTCTGCCCATTCATGACCAATTAAATTCCAACTCATGCAGGCATTTTAGCCCAAAGCGGAACGGTGGGCAATACGTAAGAGGTTTATTGCTTTTCGATCACCCAAAAATGAGAAAGACCCAGTACCTGTAATGGAGTCCTTTCTAGAAATTGCAGAAAGGAACGCAGCGCTTTGCCTAATTTTGGTGAACGCTGAATGATGTTATCGTAAGCGCCGAAGATCGTTCTTTTACTAATGATCTTCACAGGTAAACTATTAAATAATTTTGCCAGATCAGCCCGGGTGTAGACATTCACATGGGGCGCCAGACGGTCGCGCAGTGAACGGGGGAGATAATTGACCAGGGGAATGTTGCCGAAATGATATTTACCGCGCCAGAAGATTCCGTGGGTCTCAAATCCATAACCGCGGTTCGGGCAGAACAGCACCAGCCTGCCGCCGGGTTTGAGCGTACGCACGATCTCGCTCACTGCTTCCCGATCACTTTGAACGTGCTCGATCACTTCGTTGCTCAGGACGAGATCAAAAACATCGTTTGGAAAGGGCAGGTGTTCACCCACTCCACACAAGATCCGTTTGTTCGTCTGATGAGCTTCGATCGTCCGCTCAAATTCAACATCCAGACCTACGGTGATATTTTCTGGGGATTGCAGTCGTGACATATAAGAGCCCAGACCGCAGCCGTCTTCAAGAATATTCCCATTAATACGTTCTTCGGCCGCAGACAGGATCATTTGCAGACGTCTTTGCTGACCGTCACGCCACACATATGAAGGTTCACCGCGTAAAGCTGCTTTATCAGAATGAGTTGCCGTCATTGATTTCCTTTAATATTCCCGGGTAAGAGTAACGATCATTTATTCCACAACCAGCGATTCTACTTCAGAGAAAGGTACCCAGGCGAGTATTGAACTGCCTTTGCCGGGCTCTGAGGTGATATCCACTTCACCCCCGGCATTCATCACCCGTGTTTCCATGTTCGATAGTCCGTGGCCAATAGTCGATTTGGTATCTTCAGAGTCAAAACCGATACCGTCATCACGGATTTCCAGTAATAAACGGTCGTTGGTCGTCCAAAGAACCACATCCGTGTGATGCGCGTGAGCATGTTTGGCGATGTTCGCCAATGCTTCCTGACAAATATGGAACAGGGCAACGGCTTGATTCTTAGGCAGACGAGAAATGTCTTCGCTTGGTCCCTGTAATCTGACATCCAGCAAAGTATTGGCATGGAATTCAGTGACCAAACGAGTGATCCCTTTCATCAGGTCTTCATTGTGCAATTGACGCGGCCGTAAATCCAAAATGTAACCGCGAATATCGCGGATGGTGTGGTTCAAATCCTTTTCTGCCTGCTCAATACGTTTATTGGCTTGTTCCGGGCTTTCCTTCATTAATAGGCGCGCATGTTCCAGCGTCAACCCCACTGCATAAATGGATTGGATAATTCCGTCATGCAAGTCCATGCCAATGCGTTCACGTTCTTCCAGAATCGCCAAGCGCCGGTCTTGTATGTTAAATTGCACATTTTCTATGGCAGTAGCCATCCAAGAACCGATTGCCTGTAAAAACTGAACTTCGAAATCATCCAACGGCTGGGGGTGACAGGTTGCGGCACACAGCGCTCCCATCGACCCACGTCTGCCAATGAGGGGCACTACTGCTATCTGATGAATTCCCTGGGTTTTGGAGGAAGGGTCTAATTCGTCGCAATCATTTTCAGAAAGATCTAACAACACGGGAGATCCGCTTATAGCTATTCCACCTACAATGCCTTCCCCAAAAATATATTGCTTCCGTTTCCAAAGTCTGTTCCCTGAGTTGCCTTTATGCACCATTAAGATCAAATTTTTGGTATCTTCTTGCCGCAGAAATATCTCGCCGGCTTCCAGACGCAGGTAGTCCATTAATTGGGAGAGGCCTTTTTCGAGGATTTGCTTGATATCGGAAGAAGTAGCCAAAGTGGAGGCAAGTTGATCGAGAAGAGCCAGATCTTCGTTGCGGCGGGTTAAAACCCGGTCGCGCTGAATCAGATCCCGATACAGGCGGGCGTTCGTTATTGAGGCTGAGGCATACCCGGCTAACATTTCAATGATCAAGCGATCATCATCGCTAAATTCCTGCGCGTTCAATTTGTTGGTTAAGTAGATCTGACCGATCGTTATCTCACCCTGGCAAATCGGTACTCCCAGAAATGAGGTCATGTGTGGATGACCCTGCGGGAATCCAATGCTGCGTGGGTCATCCTCAATATTCGCAATTCGCATGGGTTCTTTAGAATTTATAAGTACCCTGATCATGCCTTTTCCCTGAGGAGGATGCGGAATTTCGTCCATTTGAGCGCGCGTCATGCCCACAGAGATAAAAAGTTCGATCTCATTATTAGCGTTGACTATGCTTATCGCCCCATATTCAGCTTCAGCCTCTTTGCAGGCGAGGGAGGCGATCTTTTCGAGAAGGGAGTCAATGGAAATATCCTGCACCAACTGCAGACTGGCCTGATGCAGTGTTAATAATCTTTGCTCAAGTTGTTTCTTGGTTAATGGGGAAATTTCCATGCCACTCCATCCGAAGAAAGTTATTGTAACCGAAACGCATGTTATTCGTCAATTTTACGCTTTGGGTCAAATAAGCCAAAGTTTATATAATTGAGAGGAATATACTTTTTTCTAATAAGACCTGGCTATAATGAATCAGAGGTGAACATGGAAAGCGCATTTTTTGCAAGAAAAGAAGAAGAAAAAAAGATGGAAAAGTCTGGGCGTTTACCTCCCGGGCAGTCTCTGACACTAAAATTCCCAGTTTTACATTATGGCTCTATTCCAAATTTTGATCCTGCTACCTGGAGCTTTCGCATTTGGGGTGAAGTGGAAACCCCGGTTACTTTTACCTGGGACCAGTTCAATCAACTACCCCGACGAAAATTGGTGATGGATATTCATTGTGTCACCCGTTGGAGTAAATTCGATACTGAATGGGAAGGGGTTTCAGTCAAAGACCTTATTGATAACCACATAATCAAACTAAAACCTGACGCGAAATTTGTAGTTGAACACGCTGAATATGACTTTACTGCCAATTTACCGACAAATATTGTGCTGGCAGACAACTTTTTGCTGGCGACTCGTTTCAATGGCGAACCGATCTCTGCAGATCACGGTTTCCCGGTCCGTGGAGTAGTCGGCGCAATATCAGGGCAGACAGAACTAACCATCCCGTACTTTTGGAAAGGGGCAAAATGGCTGCGCAGTCTGGAGTTCGTAAAAGAGGATGTTCCCGGTTTTTGGGAACGAGCTGGATACAATAATAATGCTGATGTCTGGAAGGAAGAACGATTCGAGTAATTTCATTTTATGAAATATTGGCGGTTGTACTATTGTATATTTCACGCTCATCCACACCCGGTGGGTGACCGTGTGAATGTAAAGGAGATACAAATGAAACTTAATACACCATCTAGAGGCTTGTTCTATACAGCGGTTGTAATATTCATTTTAGGCATTCTTGCAGCACTTATATCTTCATTAAGGGTTTCGTCTTATGCAGTCTGGCTCGTCTCCATTGCTTTCTTGATCTTGGCGATCGGTTCTTTCACCAAGGCATCATAGCAAAACTACAAAAGACGGATTAATAATGAACTGCACCCCATTCTGTTGGCTGTGTCCAACTTGTGGGGTGCAGTTCATTTCATGCATCATTGTGGATCAAATACACATACGGCAAACCGGTTTACTAGAATGATTTTGTTTGATCCTGCTTCATTTCGTTGGAACTAAAATTGCGTGAAGCGTAAAGGTCATGATAAGTGGGTTCAGTTTTTGGTTGGACGGCGGGGCGGGGATTACGAGTCAAATTCAAAGGTTGTGAGGAGACAGGTTGCGAGCGGCGAACCGGGCTGGAATAGCCGATGCTCGAATCAGTATGCAAAACGTGGGACTCAGTAGTGGGTTTCTTCCCGGTAAGACGTTCAATGGCAGTAGTCAGTGAGGCGATGATTAGGATGCGGATCACCCATACCAGAATGGCAATGAAAACTGGAACGATTTGGGTGAGGGTCTGGGAACTGATGACAATAGAACTTTGTACTGTATGACTGCTGATAGCAACTGCAACGCCCCACCAGGTCAGAGCCGCATTGGCAGTGGCTGCCAGGAGCCATGCTCCAAACAAATACCAGGACTCTTTTACATCTGTGGAGCGATTTCCCGGCGTGATCAGGCGGGCAATACCGGCAAAATCGATGCCGCAAAATGCCAGTGCTAGAAAAGTGTACCAAGGAATACCGGCAAATTTCAAATTTCCCAATAGATCTTGCAG
>PMIV01000234.1 GCA_003158355.1 Anaerolineaceae bacterium | reverse complement strand
CCGCCTTCACCGGTGGTAATGATCTTATTGCCGTAAAAACTGAAGGCACCTAATTTTCCCAGGCTGCCTACACGTTTACCCTTATACAGGGCACCGTGCGCTTCGGCAGCATCTTCGAGCACAACCAGGTGGTGGCGTTGAGCAATCTCAAGGATGGGATCCATGTTGGCAGGGTGACCATACAGGTGAACCGGGACAAGTACTTTTGTGCGCGGGGTGATCTTTTTTTCGATCTCAGCGGGATCGATGTTCCAGGTTTCGGGTTCGGAATCTGCAAAAACAACCTTCGCATTTGTGTAATGAACCGCATTGGCCGTAGCAATGAAAGACAGGGTGGGGGTGATCACTTCATCCCCGGCGCCGATGCCCAAAGCAGCCAGGGCTAGATGCAGGGCCGTGGTACCGTTCGAAACGGCAACCCCATGTTTTACGCCGCAAAAATCAGCAAAACCCTGTTCAAAAGTAGTGATGTATTTGCCAAGGGAAGATACCCAGCCAGATTGTACACAGTCAGTTAGATATTTCTGTTCGTTTCCATTCAGGCAGGGCTCGGATACAGGGATTGATTTCGGTAATGTTTTCATATGCGCTCAATGAATAGGACTCCACCCTTTACCATTAGTATAATTTCCCGGTAATTATAAGCTAATCTTAAGATTAGTCAATTCTCCGTTCAATAAACTATTAAATAAACAACCCCTCCAATTTCGCTAATAAAGCACGTATAATTCGATTTATCAAGAATGGTTTCAGTGAGGTCATTTTGAATTCAGAAAACTCTTCCTTTGTTTTTCGCAAGCGTTGGATTTTACTCGCTTTCTTAATCGTTACCTTTGCGCTGGCTGCCGGTATTCGCCTTTACGACCTGCATGACCTGCCGCTGGATTTTCATCCAGCGCGTCAGTTGCAAACCATGCTTAAGGCCAGGGGAATGTTTGCCGCAAGCGCGGATATCTACAACGCAGATCAGAAGCAAATCGCCATCAACCAGTGGAAAACATTACCCACCGAAGAACCAGAGGTGATTGAAAATCTGGCAGTAGCAACTTATCGGCTGATCGGACACGAAGATCTGTGGTTTCCACGTTTTTATTCGATCGTTTTTTGGCTGATCGGCGGGGTGGGGCTATATTTTCTGCTCAAAGAGCTAACTGGCATTGACGGTAGCGTGGTGGGCACACTCTTTTACCTGTTTTTCCCATACGGCATTTCTGCCAGCCGGGCGATCATGCCCGACATGCTGATGATGGCACTGCTGATCTGGGCGGTGTGGGCAATGTTCCGTTGGAGTCAAAAATCGGGGTGGGGCTGGGCGCTGCTGGCCGGTTTGTTGAGCGGATTAACCATTTACGTTAAACTGACCGCTGTCTTTTACATTGCTGGCGTCTTTTTATGTCTGGCCGTTGGCAGTTTTGGCTTCAAAAAAATGTGGTCGAGAATTCAGTTCTGGGTCATCGGCGTTCTGGCCTTGCTTCCAGCGCTGTTATATAATCTCCTGGGCATTTACGTCCTTAAATTCATCAGTTCTGAAGCCGTAAATAACCGCATCCTGCTAAACATGCTGTTCATTCCCCTTTCTTACGTGCAATGGAATTCCATGATCGGCACTGTGGTGGGTTATGCAGCTTTTCTGTTGGCGATTGCCGGATGTTTTACCCTCATCGGACGCAAAAACCGCGCGGTTGCCCTGGGGCTGTGGCTGGGTTACTTCGTCTTTGGGTTCTTCTTCATCTATTACTACACCACCCACGATTATTACCATCTTCCCATCATCCTGCCAGTAGCCGTCGGTTTGGCAGGTCTGGCGCAGGCAATGCTGCCTAAGCTGGGCGAGCTGTTTAAGCCAGTATGGTTGGGCAGGGCCTTGATCATCACCCTGTTGCTGATTGGTGTAGGTGAAAGCATGTGGCAGGTGCGCAATGATTTCAAACGGGTAGATTATCGCCCACAGGCACAATTCTGGCTCACTCTTGGCAAGGAGTTACAAGGAAAGAATGTACTGGCGCTCACTGAAGATTACAATGGCCGCCTGTCTTACTGGGGCTGGTACGACGCAGCCTATTTGCCAGCCAATAACGAGTTGATCCACCGTGAGATGGGGGGGCACGACGCGGAGGTGGCCAAAGTATTTGCAGTCGATGCGGTGGGGAAAGATTTCTTCCTGGTCACCATGCTGGATGACCCGACCATGACGGGTGGTCTGATGGATTACCTGAAAAAGAATTATTCGATATATGATGAAGGAACAGGATATATCCTCTTCGATCTGCATACAAAGAAATAGTAAAAAGGACGGTTTTCACAAGGAGAACCGTCCTTTTTTTATCCAATAATGGAAAGATCATCCGCCGATGCTGACCCCGATGAGGCGGCCAATGCCAAAGGTAATTGCCGCTGCGGTCAGCCCAAAAAACACCATGCGCATTCCCGAAAACAACACGGAGCGCCCGGTGAAGAGGGTGATCACTGCGCCAAGCAAGAAAAGACCTACGGCTGAAACCGCTATACTGACGTAAACCGCGGTCATGCCGGTGAGGAAGAAGAATGGGAAGAGCGGGAAGATGGCTCCCAGAGTAAAGAGGAAGAAAGAGGTAATGGCCGCTTCCCAGGCGGAACCGCCCAGTTGATCGGGATCAATGCCCAACTCTTCACGCGCCAGTGTATCCAGGGCGGAATCTTTGTTGGCCAGTAACCGGTCCGCCATTGATTGGGCATCTTCAGGGCTAATGCCGCGGGTCTGGTAGATCAAAGCCAGCTCCTGGATCTCTTCTGCGGGCGATTGCTCAATTTCTTGCCGTTCGGTCTCGATCTGATTGTTGTAAAGCTCACGTGAAGACTGCACCGACAGCCATTCACCTAAAGCCATGGAGATGGAACCTGCCAGCAAACCGGCAATACCAGAGATCAAAACGGCTTTTCCACCCAGTGTGGCTCCGGCCACGCCCATTACCAGGCTCAAGTTGGAAACCAATCCGTCATTTGCGCCCAATACTGCCGCCCGCAAAGAGTTCCCGCCCGCTGAACGGTGGCGTCCTTCAAGCTGTGCTAGAGCCGAACCGGATAGGCCGCCCTTGCTCGAACTGATGATCTGATTGATTAAAAGGGAATGCGATTGTTCTTCGCCCACTTCTTTTTTCGTTCCTTCCATCTTGGAGTAGCCCACAATTCCAGCGCGTTCCATGTTTTGCATGGAAGGTAAGATCATCCCCGCTCCAAAATGGCGTGCCAACCAGGCCAAAGTGCGGGTACGCCAATCCGGTTTAAAGTCAGGGAGGGTCAATCCATTCTCCCTGGCTTTTTGTTCCCACTTCACCGCATGGGCAACCTCGGTTTTTGAGATTCGCCGGTAAATTTCTGCCAGTCGGGAATCTTTCTCCACCTCAGACATCGTTTGATATAGATAAGCGCTGGATTTTTCATCCAAAAAAGCTGCGATGATTGGGTCTTGTTTTGCCATCATTCACTCCAGATCTAATGAGTCTTCATTAATTAAAAAACGTATATCTAATTATACGGTTTAAATTCAACTCACTGTTATGATGGTTCAAATATTCTTTCCGGCGCATGAAATAGACCGGTTAATTAACTTATGCCAGTCTATACGGGATATTCGATCTCTTTGCCTCATACATGGCCCGGTCTGCTTCTTTAAGCAGGGTTTCCGCGTCTTTTCCATTTGTTGGAAACAGGCTGATGCCAATGGATGCGGTCACAGAATGGTTTTCATGATCTACATTCATCATTATTGCATCAGCCAATTTTAGCGCGATTGCTTTTGAATTCTCAGGAGTGATTAATCCTTCCAGCAGAACCACAAATTCGTCTCCGCCGATCCTGGCAACCGTATCCGAAAGGCGTACTTTTTCTGTCAATATCAGGGCAACGGTTTTTAAAAATTCATCCCCTTTTTTATGCCCCGCATTGTCATTAATTTTCTTAAACCCGTTTAAATCGATAAAAAGTAGGGCAAATAGGTTTTTGCTTCTATCTTCGTGGAAAATCGCCTGTTCGATGTGATCCAAAAGCAGAAAACGGTTGGGCAAACCGGTTAAAAGGTCATGGGTTGCCAGCCATTGAAATCCCATTTCCGAACTTTTTATATCATTTATCTCACGGGTAATGCCGAGTAACCCGATGATCGTTCCGTTTGCGTCTTTGAGGGGTAGTTTTGTTGTCGACGTCCAATTCACATCCCCCTTTTTATTAATATATTTCTCGATCAGTCCTACTTTAGGAATTCCCTGTTCCATTACTTCTTTGTCTTCGATGAGAGTCCGATTGCCAAGTTCTTCACCAAAAAGTTCGACGTCAGTCTTCCCATAAATTTCGGAAGGGTCGTTCGCCCCCAGGTCCAGCGCCATTTTTCGGCTGATCCTCCATAAGCGGCATTGACGGTCTTTGATATAAATACTATCAGCCGTGTTCTCCATCAAAGTATTCAGAACCCACGAATCTTCAATTTCCATAGATACGCTTAATTGAGGAACACTTTATGATTAACTTTTATTTTCTTTTTAATCTACTCTGAAATTTGCTTAAGATAATTATACTCCCAACGCATCCGCTTATTTTCAGTGTTTTATTTCCCCATCCGGATGTTTTTTTGCATCTTTTGCATCTGAATTTTGCGAAGTTAACCGCTGCAACTGCTCCTGCACCCGGATCAGACGATCCAGGTTGGGCACAGGCGCATAGACGGTCTTGGTCGTTTCGGCACTGGCATGGCCCAGCGCCGCCTGGATGTCATCGATTGGAACCCCGGCATCGCGCAAAGACTGCGCATACCAGTGCCGCATACCGTGCGGGGCGATGAACAGGCTGCCGTCCGATTCTTTATATCCGGCTGCCGTCGCCACTGAGCGCACGATGCGCCAGACCGTCGTGGTCGAGATGGGGGCGCCGTAGCCTTTGCTGGTATTGTTGGCGAAGAATTCCGCGGGTTTCTCACGTTTTTTGCCGCTGCGCCCGTGTTGGATGAACAGCCACGGCGACCTGTCCTGCCGTTCTGCCAGGTAGGCGTCGATGCTCTCGAACACCGGTTGGAACAAATAGCAGTAAGCCGGGGCCTTCGTCTTTTGCATCTGCACTTCCATGTACCCGCCCAAACCGCGCGCTTTTTCGATGTTTTGCCGGGTCAGCCTGGCCGCGTCGCTGGCGCGCAGACCGGTTGCCATCAGCACATGGATCAAACACCTGGCGCGCAAGGCCTCCAGGCGTGCCTGATGGTCGGCTTTCGCATCAGCTTGCACTTCGGTGACGAGGCGGGTTGCAGCCTGGAACATCACCAGGCCGAAATCTTCCGGCACCGCGCTGGCCCGGTGATTGATCTCCCGGTTTTTGTGCTGATGGTTCGTCCCCGAGGCCTTTTTGGCTTCATCCTGGCTTGATTCACTGAAAGACAACCAGCCGCGGACCCGCCAGAACTCCAGCAAATGCCGCACCGAGGTTTCGTATAGGTTTATTGTTGCAGTCGTGTACGGTTTATAAGAGGGCAGGGGACTTTCTATTCCTTCCATATTTTCACTCCGCTCGCGGTAATCCGCCGGGTAAGGTCGGTGGTGCAGCCATCCCAAAAAATCGGAGAGTATCGTCTTGGGCAGATCGGTCAGCGGACTCTCGGCCGAGAGCCCGTTTGCGCTGGAAACGCCGCCCGGCTCGCTCAGAAAGGTTTGGAACAGCCTGACCGCGCGCGTATAAGCCCTCTGGGTATTCTTGGAATTGTGAAAGTCAAATTTCTCCAGGAAGATGCTGATACCTTCATTTATAGTCGGCGAACCGCTCATGCCATTCCTCCAATCAGGTGCAGCACTGCGAAAGGGGACCCTTACAAGCAGCACATTTTATTATGTATGATAATAACTATTGTATTACACTATTAGGAGAATAACAAGATTATTTCCAAAAAAAATGCCGCTTCGTCACAAGTTAATATTTATCCTTAATAATTTATGTGCGTTTCAATCTAAACCTCTGTTTGGGGTTTATCCAGTGATTCCAGATTTTCTCTCACGATCCGAGTATTTGGGTGGTCTTCCCCTAGAGTTTTTGTCGTAATCGCCAGGGCTTGCTCGTAGTACGACCGTGCACCGGCATAATCGCCCACGGCTTTCAGCAGGGAACCCATGTTGTTGAGGCTTGTGGCCGTGTCCGGGTGTTCCTCGCCCAACACCTTTCTGTTGATCGCCAGGGCTTGTTCATAGTACGACCGCGCACCGACAGTATCACCCATGCCCTGCAGCAGGTAACCCAGGTTGTTGAGACTCGCGGCTGTGTCCGGGTGTTCTTCGCCCAACATTTTCCTGCGGATCGCCAGGGCCTGCTCGTAGTGCGGCCGCGCGCCGGTAAAATCCCCCATAGCTCGCAACAGGGAACCCAGGTTGTTGAGGCTTGTGGCTGTCTCCGGGTGTTCTTCGCCCAGCACCTTCTTGTAGACCGCCAATGCTTGCTCGTAATAAGGCCGCGCGCCGATAGAATCGCCCATGTCCTCCAGAAGGTAACCTAGGTTGTTGAGACTTGCGGCCGTGTCCGGGTGTTCTTCGCCTAACATCTTCCTTCGGATCGCCAGGGCCTGCTCGTAATACGGCCGCGCACTGTCATTATCCCCCTTAGAGTGCAGCAACCCACCCAGATTGTTGAGACTGGAGGCAGTATCCGGGTGTTCCTCACCCAATACCTTCCTGTTGATCGCCAAGGCCTGCTCGTAGTATGGTCGCGCGCTGATGTAATCTGCGATCATTTGCAGATAATATCCCAGCGAGTTTGCCAGATCAGCCGCGATTTTATCCCTTCTTTGCAGTGCTTGATCTGTGATGGCTCTTAAATGAGCAAGCAGCGGCAGCATTCTGGCAGGATAGCCGCTGTTATCAACAATGTTTGCCGCTTCTAGCACAGCCATTTCTACTGCTTCAAGTGCTTTCCCATCCCACCGGGTAGCTTGAACATAACCAGCTACTAGCCGGTGCATCCAAATCTCTCCGCTCTCACTTTCTTCCACCAGCCCTAACCCCAGCAGCCGCTTAATTCCATCTGCAAACTGCTTGTCGTCGATTTCTTTTTCAAGACAGTTTTCTAGTAAGTCTCGAGGTATCAATACTCCTGGCGCAAAGCAGGCGGCTCGCACCAATAGCTGTAAGGCCAGTGGATCGACCTCGTTTTGCCCCAACCTCTTTACGCTAATTTCAAAGGTTCGTCCTACATCCAGATCGTGGCCCGTAGGTGAAAATTCGCCCTGATGCAAAGAAGGGTGTTGCAATGATTTAGCCATGCGCAGTTCGTCCAGGTATTTCGCTGGAGTGATGGCAGAACTATAACTTCTCAGATAATTCCCTGCCATATGCAGTGCCAGGGGCAGGTCGCCTAATTCCTGTGCCACCGCATCCAGCTCCGGGTCATCTTGCTCAGGTTTTTTCAGAAAGCTGCGCAGCAAGGCCACACTTTGGGGCCGCGGCAGCGTTTCCAGCGCCAGGGGTTTGATGCCCAGATCCAGACCGATATCCTTCTGCCGGCTGGTGATGATCACCCGGCTGCCGCCGGTAGGCGGTAACCATCGTTGTAAAAGAGACAGATCCTCACAGTTGTCAAAGATCAGCAGCCGGGGCAGTTCACTTTGCCATTCCGCCAGCACGCTTTTGACCCGAATTTCCAGTGGCCGGGCATCATTTATATCTCCACAGGCTGCCACTTCGGAAGGGACCAATTCTGCCTGGGAAAAATCCAACCAGAAGACTCCTCCGGCAAAGTATTGCCCGTAGCGGTGCACAAACTCGGCAGCCAACTGGGTCTTGCCGATCCCGCCCATACCGGTGAAAGCGGCCACCTGACCGATGGCTACCGGGCTATTCCCCTTGAGCCAGACAGCCAGTTGCTTGAGATCATCCTCGTGGCCCACAAAGCGGGGATTGGGACGCATCTGCGGGAAGTGTGATCCTCTCGGCAGCACAGATATTTCTGGAATTTTGTCGATGGGTAATTTTGCTAACTTAGCTTGAGCAGCTTTCAATCTGTCTTCTGGTTCTTGGAGAGAAATGATCTTATAAATAGGAGCTAGTACCTTGAGAAGATCTTCCTTGGTAATCAACGATTCTATCTCTTCATTTATCTGAAGCAATTTCGTGTAGATAGGTGCCATGTAATTCAGGAAATCTTCTTTTTCGAGTAACCCATTGTCTTTGATAATCTTTTGAACACCCCGTTCGATCTCTTCTTCAGAGAGTTTATCTTCGCTCACATGATCCAAAAAGATTCCCACCGCACCGATCCCCAGCGTAGCGATACCGCCAGGCAGCGCCGCCGGGGAGGCTAATGCGAGCAAGCCAAGGGTAGTAAAGACCATCAAAGTCGTTTTTCCTAAAACGGAATTATTCTTAGAAAGAATTTCCCTGACTCGTTTGAAGGACTCTTTATTTTTGATATTNNTTTTTGTCATTGCGATCCCTGCGTTCTTTGCAGGGAGACCTGTGCCAGTTCTACCGGTAAGCAATCCCATCTTCGGAAAATTTAGATTAGTAATCTATCCGAGTGTTTTGGTTTTCCTAGTGAGCAGATACTACCTTATTGTAGAACGAAATAGCCTGAAAGACCAGTCAGTAATCGAACAAATCATTTGCCCGGCAATTCCTGTGCATTATTCTTTTTAGTAATTGATCGCTTTCCTGACGATCTTACCTTTAAGCTGCAGAAACCGCCGTCTCTCGGTGATGATGAGCGACTCCAGATCATCGGGGTACTTCGTCAGGCGCTCATAGCCTGTGCTGGTCACCAACACCGTGTCGGAATGGCGGAAACCGCCGATCTCCGCGAAATACAGGGCCGGCTCGATGCTGATCACCATATTCTCTGCCAGCACATCCGTGCTGCCGGAGCTGAGCCAGGGCTGTTCGTGGTTGCCCATGCCGATGCCGTGGCCGGTGCGGTGGATGAACTTATCACCGTAGCCTTTGGCTTTGAAAAACTCCTGCGTGGCCACATCGATATCGCTGCAGCGAACGCCGGGTTTCACCATCCCGTAGGCAATGGCTCTGGCTTCCATAACAATCTCATACAGGCTGCGTTCCTGTGCTGTCGGCCTGCCCAAAAAGACGGTTCTCTCGCACTCAGCGGCATAACCGTTGACCCGGTTGTAGCTCATCAGCACGATCGGCCCGGAACCCATTTGCATGTGCAGGTCGGGCAGGCTGTGCGGCTGTGAACTCTTCGGCGCCGGCCAACCAGCCGTCAGAAAGCTGCAGTTGAAATAGTCGAACTCGCCGGAGGAGATAACCCCGGTCTGGAGTGTCTTGGCGGGCATGTTTGCCTCGATGACCGTTTGACCGCGGTACAAGCCGTGATGCACCAGATACATGCCCTTGTCCGTCCACGCCGATGCCAGCCGAATGGCCTCGATCTCGTCAGGCGTCTTGACTACGCGCATCTCGGTGATGGCCGGGGAGATGACAACCTCTCTCACTTTCAGCAATTTGGCCTTCGCCGTTGAAAATTCGGGCTCGATCCCCAAGACGGCTTTCTCGCCCAGCATGGCGTTGAGTTTGTCGTACCAGTTCTCGCCCTTGATCGACGGGTACTCGAAATAAGAGCTGATATCGCCGAACCCCTCAAACTGCTTCATGTGCTCGAATTCGAGATTCGGTACCACCAGCTCCGGGCTGCCCTGCTGGCGGACGATGATGAAGAACGGGCGTTCGATGGGCATGTAAGAGGCGCCGGAAAGGTAATAGATGGAATCCTGCGTGGAGACGATGAACGCGTCCAGGTTGTTCGTCTTCATGAATTGCTGCAGTTTCAGTATCCGGGCCTTGTAATCGTGCTTGATTTCTGGTGTTTTTTGGGTTTTCATTTGTCAGTGTCTCCTCGATCAATGGAATAAGTACCGCGAAACGGCGCTTTATGCAATATAGGTTGATCTATCGTCTCGTTCAGAATTGAATACTTTTTCTTTTTCATATCCCTGGCATTTCCCTCTCGTTTATTTGCACTTATCCACCCAAATATCATAAATTTTGCAAAATAGTATATTTTTTATTTTATCCCGGAACGGTGAAACACTGAATGGCTGCCTCCAAATCAGGCTAATAATTATTTGTGCGACCCGCGCAAGCACCAGGTTATACTCAGTTTTGCCCTCCCCCACCCTCTTTGGGTAAATAGCTCAAAATTCACATCCCTACACGCATTAATTCTTTGGTTACATTAATGCCATGCGCGCGAAAACCGTCGCCCGGGGGAAACAGATCAATATTGACCATTCCAAAATTAACCCACATATAAATATGTTTGACAGTTCCCCCCGCTGGGTCTAGAATATCATGTATTCCCCACGGGAGTGCCCCAAACCATTTCAATCATCAGGAGTAAGTTTTATGGAAGCTGATAAAGCGCAAGAAACCAAAAGCCCGATGAACCGTACCGCCAAAACCACAGTCGTTATTTTCTTTATCTTTATGCTGCTTCACCAAACCGATAAGTTGCTCATCGGTCCATTGCAAAATCCGATCATGAAGACCTTCAACATGACCTATACACAATGGGGTCTGCTCAACACCGGCGCGCTGATTGTCGGTTCTGCCCTGTACCCGGTCTGGGGATGGCTGAATGATAAATATAACCGCGGTAAGCTGCTCTCCCTGGCCTCCTTCATCTGGGGGTCGACCACCTGGATCAGCGCCATTGCTCCTACCTTTAATTTCTTCTTGGTCACCCGCTCCTCCACCGGTATCGATGATTCGAGCTATCCGGGCATGTATAGTCTGATCTCTGACCTCTTCCCACCCAAAGCCCGCGGCAAGATCTACGGCTTGCTGCAATTAACCCAGCCCATCGGCTATCTGATGGGTATGGTTCTGGCCCTGCTTCTGGCCGGGGTCATTGGCTGGCGCTCGGTCTTTTATATCACCGGCTCTCTGGGTATTATCCTTTCCGTCGTTATTTTCTTCAATGTGAAGGATGTTCCGCGAGGCAGTGGAGAGGATGAACTTCAGGGCGTCGAAACCACCAAGTTCAAATTCAATTGGAAAGCCGTCGGGTCGATGTTCAAGAAGCGAAGCCTGATCATGGTCTACCTGCAGGGCTTTTTCGGCGTCTTCCCCTGGAATGTCATCGTCTATTACATATTTGGTTACCTGGGTAAAGAACGCGGCTACAGCGACACCACAACGTTGTTGATCATGGCGCCGGCAGTTCTATTGATGGCAGCCGGTTATCCCGCCGGCGGTTGGCTGGGGGATAAACTCTTCAAACGCACCAAACGCGGCCGCCTCATCGCCAGTGTGATCGGCGTTTTTTGCGGCATGATCGGCCTTTGGTTTGCAATGCACACCGCGGCCTCCCAGGTGCTCCTCTTCGCCATCCTTCTTTGCATCACCGCTTTCTTTATGCCGTTCGCTTCACCCAACATCATCTCCACAATGTATGACGTGACGGTTCCAGAGATCCGCTCTTCAGCAAATGCCATCGAGAGTTTTCTGGAGTCCTTCGGTGCAGCCAGCGCGCCTTTGATCGCCGGCGCCATTGCTGATGCCACCTCGGTAGGCAGTTCCATCATCTATATCTGCTGCTCTGCCTGGGCGCTTTGCGTCGTCTTCCTGCTCTTTGCAATATATTTCATTCCCAAAGACATTGCCTCCCTACATCAAGAGCTCGAAGCTCGCGCAGTTGAAGCAAAAGCCGCCAATTAATTATTACCAAGATCAAATGATCCCCTGCCTTTAAAATAAAGTCAGGGGATTTTTATTACATAAGTCCATCGGAGTAACCCCACTATATTCCCAAATATCATGGACAAGATCGGTAGAAATATGAGAAAGGCCTTTTGGGCGGGTATTGTCACACGGCACTCACAAGAAAGCTTGACGAACNNGTATTATCCCCTCTCGATTGGCAATTTTTTTGAATCCATGCTAAGATTATTATTGAGTATTTTGATATAAATAGTGTTTTTTTGTAGGTTGAAAATGGAGGAAATAATGGATCTTAAACGTACTTCACAGGCTGTCTGGCATGGTTCTCTCAAAGAAGGAAAAGGAACCTTGACCTCGACCAGCAAAGTTCTCAATCAGACGCCGTATTCTTTTGCCGCGCGTTTTGTCAGTGAAGATGGCAAGTCAGGCACAAACCCTGAAGAGTTGATCGCAGCGGCGCATGCTGGCTGTTTTTCGATGGCGCTCAGTGCTGAATTGACCGGGGCTGGTTTTATCCCGACCGAATTGAAGACGACCGCCTCGATCATAGTTAAACAGACCCCTGCCGGGTTCGAGATCAGCGAAATTCAGTTAACGCTTGAAGGCACAGTCCCCAACATTACCGAAGCCAAATTCCTGGAGCTGGCCCAGGGCGCCAAAAAGAACTGCCCTGTTTCAAAGGCTCTCTCGGCTGTACCCATCACCTTGACCGCAAAACTGCTTCATTAAATAGATGCCGTTAACGGTTTTTTGAATCAAATTTCTATTGTCACCACCAATGCAGCCAGAGAGACCTGGCTGCATTGTATTTCGTGCATTTGTTGAACTGGAGGTAAAAATGAAAGCAATGTTGATCACTGCATTTGGCGGACCAGAGGTTTTTAAAGAAGCAGATGTTCCGACGCCG
>PMIV01000053.1 GCA_003158355.1 Anaerolineaceae bacterium | reverse complement strand
TTTTTGTCGGGTAGACCATTTCGGATGAATTCATTGCGCCGAGGGCCCTTGCCCTCGGTTTTAATTTTTTAAGAGGTTGGACTATGCTTTCTGTACACAATATTTGCAAATCTTTCGGCATTGAGCCGGTATTAATAGATGTTTCTTTTCACCTGAACAAAGGTGAAAAGCTCGGTCTGGTCGGGCCCAACGGTTGCGGTAAAACCACGCTGCTGCGCATCCTGGTCGGGCAGGAGCACGCGGATTCCGGCAGTTTTACCCTGACCAGCGCCAATGTACGCCCGGGTTATCTCTCACAATCTCTGGAAGTGTCCCCTTCAGAAACCGTTGCAGCTTATCTCCAACACATGCAAGGCGACCTGCCCGGCTTAAGCCAGAGGCTGCAAGACCTAGCCGAACGTCTGGCACAGCATTCGCAGCAGGCAGACCTGCAGACCAGCTATGACGAGACCTTGGCGCAAATCGAATCGGTTTCGGCAGCAGAAAGCACTGTGAAGGGCATTCTGGCAGCTCTTAATTTGAATTTACTGCCGGAAAAACAGCTTGTCTCTTCGCTCAGCGGCGGGCAAAAAACGCGGCTCGGATTGGCCGGGCTGCTGCTTTCTTCTCCACGGCTGCTATTACTGGATGAACCAACCAATCACCTGGACTTTGCCATGCTGGAATGGCTGGAAGACTGGCTCAACCGCTCCAGCACCGCAGTGCTGCTGGTCTCACACGACCGCGTCTTCCTCAACCATACCATGCATAACATCCTTGAACTCGACGGTGTCAGCCACCGGGCGAAAATGTACTGCGGCGGCTATTCCGATTATCTGGCCGCAAAAGCTGAGGAGAAATCTCAGCAATGGCAGGAGTATTCCGATCAGCAGGTGGAGATCAACCGGCTCAGATCGGTTGCCCGCCACTACCGGGATATTGCCACATTTAAAAAAGGCGGCAAGGCCGACACCCAGGATAAATTTGCCAAAGGCTTTTTTGCCAACCGCAGCCTGGCTACCGTGCGTCGTGCCAAGAATGTAGAGAAACGCATCGACCATCTGTTGACGGATGCAAAGGTCGAAAAGCCGCGTGAGCAATGGCAGATGAAAATGGACCTGGATAACACGCCTACCGGCAGCAGCCTGGTGCTCTCGATGAATGATCTGAGTGTGGGTTATGCCGGAAACGAAATTTTAAGCGGCATCAACCTGTCCATTCGTTTTGGCGAACGGGTGCTGCTCATCGGGCCAAACGGCAGCGGCAAATCCACCCTGCTGCGCACCCTGGCCGGGCAGCTCCCCCTCTTGCGCGGACGCTTTCAGATCGGCGCCAGTATTCGTCCGGGCTACATGGCGCAGGAGCAGAGCGAAAACCTGGATCCAAAACTGACCGTACTGGAAGTACTGCAGAATGCAGCCACTTTAAATGAAACCAATGCCCGCGCGCTGCTTCATAAGTATTTATTCAGCGGTGATGAAGCTTTGTTGCCGGTATCTCATTGCTCTTTCGGCATGCGTTCGCGTTTGGTGCTGGCCTGCCTGGTGGCACAGGGCTGTAACTTTCTACTGCTGGATGAACCGCTTAATCACCTAGATATTCCCTCTCGTTCGCAATTTGAGAAAGCACTCAGTACCTTTGAGGGCGCCATTCTAGCTGTGTCGCATGACCGCTATTTCAACCAGCGATTCGCCACCCAATTTTGGGAAATTGAAAACTCCCGCCTGCTGGCTTACCCTCCTTACAGGGATGACTCATTGAGCGATACCTCAACCATTACGGGTTGATATAGTCTTCTTCGATCATCATAAAGAAATAGGGCGTAAGAGAAGGATCAAAATGAATTCCCACGATTGAATGCATGTATTCCAACACNNGAACCATCCCATTTTTCATGATGGCAATAGGGGATATCCAAAGCGGGTCTTAGATAATTGATCGGATAGATCAGATCATACGCGAAGGTTGTGTGCTGGCGCATGATCACCTTTTCATCTTCAGTGAGTTTATCCGGCTTGAGCAAAATTCGATCCGGAACGCCCATTTTCCCGATATCATGTAATATGGCTCCGCGGCGGTAATTGACCATCTCACTTTCGGGGACCCCAACCATGCGGGCCAATTTTAGGGTAATTTCCGTAACCCGCTCGGTATGGCCTTCGGTCTCATGATCGCGCAGATCTAGCGCACGAGACCAACCTTTGATCGTCTCATCATAGGAATTAACCAGTTCTTTGTTCACCTGTGAAAGTTCAAAAAACAATTGCGAATTATCCAGGGCAATAGCGGTTTGGTCTGCTAAAGAATCAAGGAAAGTAAACCAATCCGCGTCTGGGTTCGTTTTCTTGCGGTGGAAAACTTCCAACACTCCTAAAATTCTGTCTTTAACAATCAACGGAACTGCGTGGTAAGTGACAAATCCCTCAGACCTAAACCGCGGTGAATTCAAGAAATCTCTATCTTCCGTCCGCAGGTCAGAAATCGCGATCAAGCGGCGAAATAATGCCGCCTGCCCGGCGTGACCCTCTCCCAGATCCAAATTCGTAAAACGTAAAGCTTCGGTCTTGAACCCCTTCTCGGCAGCAAACACTAATTTTTGTTTTTCTGAATTGAACTGCAAGATACAGGCTGCATCCACGGATAACTGGTCGATCGCTTCATTTAATACCACCTCAAATATGGAAGAAAGCCGGTTCCCCTGCGTAATTGCCTCATCCACTTTGCGGATGGAATTCAGCCTGCTCATCTGATTTAACATTCTCTGGTTTTTCTGTTTCATCTGAATCAGATCATTCAGGATAACAACCATGAAAATCTGATCGCCCGCTTTAATCTTGGAAATTTTCGTCATCGTCGGAAAAAGTGAGCCGTCTTTTCTTTTATCAAAAAGGTTCAATTTATCGTCCATGTAAATTTCTGTTTGATCAGATTGATAAAACCTTTCAACATAGGCAGTGTGTGTTTCTGCGATTGGTTTAGGTAAAATTGCGGCCAACGGCTTGCCCAAAATATCCATATTTAAATATTTCAAAGTCTCCAAAGACGCTTGATTTGCAAAAACAATTTTTTGCTTCCGATCTATCACCAAGATGGCATCGCTTATCTGATCAAGAATTTGAAATAATATTTGTTTTTGCATAAACATTCCCTGAGTAAAACGGTTTTTTCACCAATAAATTACCCGCTAAATAATTTTAATTACCCAATTATAACTAAATACATATATTAATCATACTATTTTGTCTCTTTTACTTCTCACTTATTACTATATCCAACCTATTTTCCTGGATGAAATAGTATATAATTGGATATTAACTATCTTATTTAGATTGTTCGTCATTTATCAGTTGGAGGTTAAGAATGTCTACCCTTATTAACTCAATCGCACCCGATTTTACTCTGCCGGCTCACTTAGAGAAAAATGTTACGCTGAGCGATTTACGCGGCAAAAATGTGGCCCTGGCATTTTTTCCGCTGACCTTTACTCCGGTTTGCTCCAGTCAAATCCCGGCCTATGAAGCCGAAATGGAAAAATTTGTTGCGCTCGATACACAAATCCTGGCTATTAGCGTAGATAATACAGCCAGTCAAAAAGCCTGGGCCACCAGCCTGGGCGGAATTCACTACCCCATTTTGAGCGACTTCTGGCCGCACGGAAAAGTAGCCTCAGCCTATGGGGTGCTTCGAAAAGAAGGATATGCTGAGCGTGCAATTTTCTTGATCGATAAGGCTGGCATCGTGCGTTACATCGACGTCCACGACATTGATACAGCGCCCAGCAATCTGGTGCTGCGCCAGAAAATCCGCGAGATGGATGCCAGTGTGCAGGGTCGCCCCGAGAAAGTGGAAGCGGCTCCTCTCCCCCACGGAGGCGTGGTCATGTATTGCACGGCCTGGTGCCCCGATTGCAAAGAAGCGCGCGTCTGGCTGGCCGCACAGAAAATCCCCTATACCGAAGTGGATATCACCGCTAATCCGATTGCCGCCAGACAGGTGGAAACCTGGAATAAAGGAAGCCGAATCACCCCGACGTTTGATATCAACGGCATTATCTTCTCGGAATTCGACGAAAGAAAGATTGTCGATGCGTTGAAGTAACTACCCTAATAAAAAGTACGGTTGGCAACCGCAGCTAAAAACTGAATCGCGAAAAGGCTTCTGCTACCTTTTGGAATTTTTCTCGTAAATATTTACAGGAAAAATCATTCAGGAGTTATTTATGAATAAGAAATTGTTTTTCGGCCTTTTCACGATCATGATCCTCGTTTTGATGCTGGGAATGGTCATGGTTAAACCCGTGCAAGCAGCCAGCATCAACGATACCGGCATTGTCAAACCGGGTGAGACTATCGATGATGATCTCATTCTTGGTGGGCAAACCGTGCAGATGGATGGAACTGTCAACGGAGTTTTGATCGCAGCCGGTTCAACCGTCACCATCAACGGTACGGTCAACGGTGATCTGATCACTGCTGGTCAAAATGTGATTTTGAGTGATACAGCCGTGGTCACCGGAAATGTCTTCAGCGGCGGCCAAAACATTACCGTCAACGGCAAGGTGGAAGGCAGCCTCTTTGCAGTCAGTCCTGCGACCACCCTGGGAGCAGTTTCTTCCGTGGGGCGCAACGTTTTCTTCGGCGGATATAGCCTCACCAGCCTGAGTGGATCTGAGATTGGAAAAGATTTGCGTGCCGGCGTCTACCAGGTGATTCTCAACGGCGAAGTGAAGCAAGATGTCATTGCCAATGCCGGAGCTGTGGAATTAACCGGAAAAGTCGGCCGAAATGTCGAGTTGTGGTTCTCCGACTCCAGTAGCAACAAATCCAGCAGCCACATGCCAGAAAGTTTTCCGGCAGCCATCACCCCCGGACTGCGCGTGGATCCTTCCACTCAGATCAGCGGAAAACTAATCTATACCAGTCCGCAAAAATATGACATCAGCATTGTTCCCGGCGGCGGTATCATCTATAAAACTCCCGCAGTCGCCGCAAAGCCAAAAGCCGCATTCGGTCCGGGTTTGGTAAATCAGGAAACCGGCAGCGGTTTCAAAGTATGGCATGCGGTCTCTTCCTTGATCACCTTGCTGTTGGTCGGCGCTCTGGCAGTAGGCCTGTTTGGAAAATGTTTTACAAAATCTGTTGATGTGGCCCAAAAGCGCACCCTGGCCTCAGCCGGCGTTGGCCTGCTGGCAATCGTTCTGGCCGTTCCGGCCTTTCTCATTGCAGCCCTGGTAATCGTGTTCGTGGGTCTTCTTCTCACCATTGTCTCCCTTGGCGGCCTGGCTTTTCCGATCTTCGGATTGGGCCTGGGCACCCTCGGGTTGGCCGCAGCAGCTTTCATCGTGCTCGTCGCTCTGGTAAGCAAACTGATCGTTTCTTACCTCATCGGTAAGCTGACCCTGGAGGCCTTCAAAGCCAACCCAGGCGGCGGATGGCAAAAAGCCCTGCCCCTGCTTATCGGCGTAGTGATCTACGTGATCCTTTCAGCGCTGCCCTTTGTGGGCTGGGTCTTTGACCTGGTCGCCACAATCATCGGCACAGGTGCTGTCTGGTTCTTGCTGGTACCGGGCAAATCAACGACCAACATGCAGCCTGAATTGCCGTTACCGATCCCCCCGGCAAATTAATGTTTTTCGTTCTGAAAATATCAAAAAAACAATATCTTTACTTTCAGATATTGTTTTTTGATTTAAATTTCAGTCCACCTGATCGGGTAGATTGTGTTTTTCGGGCTAATTTTCTGCAACCACGATCAACTTATCGTTCGGAGAGAATACGATGGTCTGTGATTTTTTAGGATTGGTATGGACGCCGTAAGCTTTTTCGGCATCACCTGCTTCGTGCATCAGACGGTAGCCGATGGCGGTTTCTCCGCGGCGGCGGCAGGCTTCAACCAGCGTATAGAAGTTAACAGGGACTCCGGTCTTGATGTAATCACTGATAGGCTTCAAGTAAATCTCCGAGCCCTCGGAATCGAAAAGGTCCTGAAAGACTGAGAATAGATCACCGTCTTCTGAGAGCTGCGACATCATCAAACTAATGAGATGATCGCTGACGATAAAGTCATCCACGCGGGTCACCTCCGCCAATTCACGGTTGCGCAGGTCGAGCATCTCGCTAACAATCGAGAAGGGAGTGTCGTCGCGTTCGGCAATATCGCGTAAATGCAGCAGGGTGACCAGCGTTTTAGCATCGGCTTCTTGTTCGCCAAGGCCGGCATTACTGAGTACGATAACATGGTCAAAATCAGCGGCTTTTATTTCTTCGAGAACCTGGCGGTCAGTGGTGTCCCCGGCTAAGAAGGTCAATTTCTGATTGGTCATAGAAGCACAATCATGCTGGATGCGTGCCTGGGCGGAAGCAATTTCTTCAGAAATGTGGGGATCGGCGACAACCATCACGCTGGAACCCGGGGCCACATAGCTATCCAATTCGCGAATGATGGTGGGGGTACATTGATTCCAGCCAAGAATCAAACATTTTTCTGGGTGAGCCGGGTTAGCCTGATTTTTCTGCCGAAGAACCGATTCATCGATCTGGTGATTCGTGACGTTTGAAGGGACTAAAGTGTCATCGTCCGCAGTCAGGGCGAAAAGCTTATCTTCGGTGTGGATGACTGTCTGCATGGGTGGATTCAGTGAGGCAGCTTGTGAAGCAATCTTTATGCCCATTACCGAGGAGGTTTCGTAGGCCAGTAAAGCATCTGCATAGGTTTTGCCGACCAAAGAGGGTTCTTGCGCAAAATAGATCTCATCACCGTCAAAATTGAGGAGCTCGGTGTAGACCACCGATAGCCCCGATTGGCGCGATGTCTGGGCAGTGACCCTGGCAATCAAATCCTCGCTGAGAACAGCTTGCACCTGATCGTGCTGGCCAATGAGACGGATGACATCCATATTCCTGGGGTCACTAATCTGGGTGACAATGTGATAATGGTCTTCACGGCGATTGGGGTTGTTGGTGAGGGCCAAAATTGTTTTAATCACATACGAATCCGGGTCAGGGTCAGTGGGAGGCAAAATGATGATCGATTTGGCGGTGTGCGGGTTCGCAATTTCAAGGTCGTTCAAATCGATGGGACTGCCAGTGCGGAAAATAATGCGCGTGCTGCCGACCGATTTCACGCGGTCGCGTACCTCATCTTCCATTTCGACTACATCTGCATTGGCAAGAATAACAATGCGGGCGTTTTTCTGGTTCTCATTAGCAAGCATCAATTCATTTAAAATGGTGAAGATCTGTGGAGACCAACCTAAAATGACGGTGTGACCATTCTCAAGCACACGAGAATGACCCTTGCGCAGTTCATCCACTTTGCCTTCGATGCTGCTTGTCAAAGTTCCGATCAAGATACTGACGATGAACAAACTGGCCAGTGTCACAATGAGCATCACCACCAGGAATTGCCAGCGTGTAGAGGCATCAAAAGGGTTGGGGGTGAGAGCTTGAAAAAGAATATTCCAGAATAATTGCTTGATGTCTTGCCCTTCCGGTCGGATGCCCGGAAGGAGTGAAACAAGCGTCATAACGGCAACCAAGAAAACGGTGATCAGCCCTAGCCAGCCGATCAGTACCTGAGGGCCTTTTGAGAAACTATTGTCAAAGCGATAACGGATTCTTTCTAACCAAGACGGTTTCTTTTTCATAATTTCTCCAAATTTGATGATAAAAGAATTATACGAGAAAGTGAAAAAAACCAAACTGGAAAATCAAGGAAATTTGCGAGTCAATGGTGTCGTTTCTTTGTTAGGCTGGCATTCAACCCGCGAAAACGAGGTAAGCAGATTAAAAAAGTATCTTCAAAAGGTAAGGAATGTGGGGTATAAACAAACCATGCTTCCTTTTTGGAAAATCACACCTCTGAATGAAATGCCACAGGAACAATGGGAATCCCTTTGCGACGGCTGCGCGCAGTGCTGCATCATTAAATTTGAAGATGAGGATACCGGCAGAATTTATCATACCAACGTGGTTTGTGAACTGCTGGATATTTATCACTGTACCTGCACCCGTTATGCCGAACGCTCGGCGCTCGTCCCCACCTGCCTGACCCTGAACCCCAGGCTCATCCATGAACTGAAATGGATGCCGGAAACCTGCGCTTATCGGCTGTTGGCCGAAGGTAAAGACCTCCCCGCCTGGCATCCGCTGTTGAGCGGCAGTGCAGACAGCGTGCACAGCTCGGGCCACTCCGTGCGGGCAAAAGTCGTTTCAGCCCGCGATATCGATGAAGAGGATCTGCCGAATTACGTCATCGATGACGAGGATGAAAAGGACGAATAGAACAAAAATGGGCGGATACTCAACCAGAAAGAAAATATTTTTCTTGATCCATGCAGCCCTCATTGCATCCTTCCTCCTTTGTGCTTTTTCCCCTGTGCCCGATCTCCACTCCGGCTTTGAAAGTGCCTCCACGGCTGCAACCCCCTCACCCACCAGCACACCGGTGAGCGTGACTTCTGTTGTTTCAGATCAGGTACTCACCGATCTGCAGACGCAGCGCCTGATTACTGCCGCGCAGAAATATTTGGCCCCCACCGAAGCATCAGCCATCAAAATGGCCCAATCGATTAAATACCTGGGGGTCAACGGTTTCCCCTCCACCATGTGCGGGCCGCTGGCGATGGCCATTTTACGGGATGCCGGCCTGGTCGATGCCGGTATCAACCTGCGCGACTTCTTCTATCTCAATCCACGGCCGGGGGTAAATGACACGATCATGGCCGATACCTTCCCGGAAGAGCTCTACCAAAAGATCGAGATCAGCCAGCCCATTGATGAAGTCAATTATGCCAAAGCCCCGTTAATGGCAGGCGATTTTGTCTACCTGTTTGCCGGCGTCAGGGGGAATTTCGATCACATCATCACGGTGGATCGGGTGGACTCACTTGGTCGGGCCTACGCCGTTACCAACCTGAATACACCGAAAGGTTATATTATCAAAGAGGTCATGCTTTACGACCCCAGCAAGCCGGGAGAAGGCCAGTTCTATGAGTGGACGGATCAGAAGAATTACCATTTAGGCTTGACCGGTTTTGCGGGTATGTGGATCTGGCGCTTCCGTGAAAAACAGGTCGACCCCGACGCGAGCACCCAGCAATTCCGGCAGGCCGTTGATGCAGAGAAGAAATCTGCCGGCGGCGAATGGTATATCTATATCAAAGAACTTGGCAAAGATCCGCTGTATTCTGCATTGGCGTACGAGACGATCCACCCCGCTTCCACCATCAAACTGGCTGACGCCATTCTCTTTTTCAAAGCCCTCGAGAAGAAAAAGATCAGCAATGTTTCCAGTTATATTTCTACCTACGGAACCTCCAGCCGTACCTTTGAGCAGTTGCTGAGAGCGATGCTGGTCGATTCCGAAGAAAATGCCACCACCGCCCTGGAAAATTGGACAGCTCAAACATTGGATCCGAATCAAACCCTGCACGACTTGGGATTTAAAAATACTTTCATCACTCCCCGCCAATCCACTGCCGAGGAAATGGTGCGCATGTTTGAAGCCTTCTATCAGGGCAATTTGGTGACTGCGGAATCCCGTCAGATCATCCTCAAATACCTGGCTGAAATCACCCCAAATGACAGCACCCTCATCGGTGTGATCCGTAAAAATTTGGGACCCAATGACATTCTCTATGATAAACGCGGAGAAATTTCTAGCGGCCGCGTCATCGTGTCTGACCTGGCTTTGCTATGCAAAGGCGATAAAACTTACCTCATTGCCATCTACGCGTATCATGACACCAGGAATTCCAGCGGCACATACCAGGGTCTGCAAAACTCCCTCGAAAATATCAGTCTGCTCTTCTGGAATTACATCAGCGGTCCAGACAATTAACCAAAGGTTCTCACCTGCACCTTTTGTGTTTTCCGTTATAATGAGTTCTGGATCATATACTCCCACAGTGGGAGATTAAAAAAGGAGAAAGCCATGATTGTTACTACCAAAAAATTGTTCGAAGCAGCATATGGAAAATACGCAATCGGTGCGTATAACATCAACAATTTGGAACAGATTATGGGATTGTTCCGCGGCAACATTGATAGTCAGGCACCTTTCATTATCCAGATCAGCAAGGGCGCTCGTTCTTATACCGATAAGATCATGCTCGAAGGCCTCATCCGCAGTGCAGACCAGGTATTTCCTCAGGCGATCTTTGCCGTCCATCTCGATCACGGTGACGAAGCCAGTTGTTATGACTGTATCAGCAGCGGTTTCTATTCTTCAGTGATGATCGATGCGTCGGGTGAATCCTTTGATAAAAACGTGGAAATCACCAAACGTGTTGTCGATGCTGCCCACAAAAAGGGTGTTGTTGTAGAAGCTGAACTTGGGCAATTAGGCGGCGTTGAAGAGCACGTCAACGTCTCTGAAGCCAACGCCAAACTCACCGATCCAGATCAGGCCAAGAAATTCGTCGATCTGACCGGATGCGATTCACTGGCCTGTGCCATCGGCACCAGTCACGGCGCTTTCAAGTTCACCGGCGGACAGGGTTTACATTTCGATGTCCTCGCTGAAATTCAGAAACGTCTGCCCGGTTTCCCGCTGGTCATGCACGGTTCCAGCTCAGTCCCCCAGGACGAAGTGGCTCGCATTAATGCTGCCGGCGGCAACCTCAAAGGTGCCAAAGGTGTGGATGCCGACCAGTTCTTACCGGCC
>PMIV01000066.1:18807-27924 GCA_003158355.1 Anaerolineaceae bacterium | reverse complement strand
ATCAATTTGACCTATCAATTTGACACCTTTCAATTCGAATCCCAGGAGGTGTAATGCTATAATAAGTCAGTCCGGTCATCTATTTGGCCTGATTCTTGCAATTTTATAATCATCCCATCAACGGGGAATAAACCAAGTTCTTTTTCGGCCATTAAAACCTATTAGGAATTAAATTGTGGCACAAATTCAAGACGATCAGATGACCCATTCCACCCAACCAAAAACAGATGAAACCCATTACCTAGAAACCGAACTGCGTCTGGCTCTCGAGGAAATTGCCCATTTAAACAAAGCCCTGGCAGAAGCGAATATGAAGTTGGCAATTTTGCTACCGCGGAAAATCACTTTAGCTGACCCCAAAAATAGTAATCCAAACTCGGCCATGGATTTGCTGAGTGAAATTTCCCCGCTTTTAACCACTATGGCAAATTATTCAGATCTTCTCGCCAGTCAATCAGTCGGACAATTGGGATCGCTGCAATTGCGATTCCTCGAAAGAATCAATCATTCTCTCGAACAAGTTCAACAAGTACTTGCAGATTATAAAAACCAATATGACCCTTCCACGAATCAAATCGAGGATAAGTCAAATTTATGCTCCTTGTCAGAGATTATTCAAGAAATCATTTCTCAAAAAAGTGAACTTTTACAGACAAAGCAGCTCGCACTGCAATTATTACTTCCCGGCTCATTACCAGAAATAATGGGGACAAATGAAGAAATTTCAAAAATTGTAGATGCATTTCTCACCAATGCCATTGAAATTACTCCACCCCAAGAAATCATTTGTGTTTCGTCAGCTTTGGAGAAGATGGACCAAATTGATCTTGAGGTACTCTCCATTTTCGATTCCGGTCCGGGGATTCCCAATGAGTTATTACCAACTCTTTTTTCAATCCAAGGAGAACAAACCATTTCTGGATGTTCGCTTTCGCGTTCGCAGCTAATGTCGTTAAAACAACTGGTACAAGACCAGGGAGGAATTTTGGAAATTCAGAATTGTACGGATTCAGGCTGTAAGATAACAATCAGCTTTTTGCCTGTAAAAGATTGAACAAATCCTTTCTTTCTGAATCTCCAAAGGTTAGAATCAAGTTATGAAGAAATCAGCTTTCATTGTTGCAATTATCGTTTTTTTCCTTACCGGCTGCAATAATCCGTTCAATTCTTCAAGTACACCTACCCCGGTTCCCATTTCTTCAATTTTGCTGGGCACCGGCAAGTCTGTTCAACCCACCCCGACACCCTTTCAACCCATTCCTCCCACCCCAACCAAAACGGTCATTATCCTCCCCACTTCAACACCGGTTCCAACCATCCAGGTAACACAATTCCCGACTCCGGATCTAAGTAACATCACCCAACCGTCCGGGCAAATTAACATTCTCATACTTGGGTCAGATTACCGCCCAGGGCAGGGTTTCCGCACTGATGTGATCATGCTTCTCTCATTGAATGCATCCAAAGGTACCGCCACACTCACCTCTTTCCCGCGCGATTTATATGTGACCATTCCTGGCATCGGAATGGAACGTATCAACACCGCCCAGGAATACGGGGGTTTTGCGCTCACTACTGCCACTTTTCAGAATAATTTTGGGGTTACCCCAAACTATTACATGATGACCAATTTTGCTGGCTTCAAAGGGATCGTGGATACTCTCGGGGGAATTGATGTTACGGTTGCCTCCACATTGAAAGATACCTGCAGTGTACGTTCCATGGTTGACGGTATGGGTTATTGTACGATTCCCGCCGGTTTTTTTCACATGGACGGGGAAACTGCCCTTTGGTATGTACGCAGCCGTCATTCTTCCAACGACTTTGATCGCACCCGTCGCGCTCAAGAAGTGATCACGGCAATTTTTCGTAAATTGGTCAGTCTAAATGGTTTAAATCGTACTTCAGAGTTATATAGTCAGTTTAATTCAAGTATTGAGACCAACATTCCCCTCAGTGAAATTGTCTCCCTCCTGCCCCTCGCCAGTAAATTGGCAAGCGACCCTTCTTCAATTCGGCGTTATGCAATCGGGACAAATGAGGTATACAACTATATTGTTCCAGGGTCTGGAGCAATGGTTTTAGTCCCCGACCCATACGCGGTGAGTGCAATCATTCAACAAGCTTTGAATTGATCCTTTTCCATTTCGTAATTGTTGTTGACAAACATCTGCGAATCATGTAAACTAATTTATATATCTATACGAATATTTTTTGGAGGCAATGCAGATGAATTCACCAGCAGATTCTCATATTACAGCAAAAACTACTTTGCTACCGGCTATCAAAGCCTGGCAGTTTTTTCTAACTGATCAGGGAAGATCGCATTTTACCATTAAGGCTTTCATTGGTGATCTCAATCTTATGGCCAGCTATTTTCCCTCTGATACAACTATTGGCAATTTAACCACAGCGGATATCAATCGTTTTTTAGAATGGATGCAAAAAGAACGGCCGGTTCCATGCAGCCCCAAGAGCTTCTCACGGCGGATCACCTCCATTAAAGCTTTTTTTCGCTGGTTGGTGCAATCCGGACGTCTATCCTCTGACCCGGCCGAAAAAGTGCTGCAGCAATCCGTGATCAGTCCTTTGCCCGAAGTACTGACCAGAGCTGAACAGGAAGCTGTTTTAACCGCAGCCGAGAAATTGTTAAAAGCAACAAAACCCGATGCCAGACCGTATACTCTTTTTCTCTTATTGCTGGACACTGGGATCAAAAAAGGGGAATGCCTGGCACTCAGCACCAACCACCTGGAATTGAGCGATGCGGCTGCGCCATATCTTTTTGTCCGTTATTCCAACAGCGCCAGCCGCTATAAAGAGCGCAAAATAGCTCTCTCTGATGTCTGGATCACAACTTATCGAGACTACCTCGTCCAATACAAACCAGTCGACCAGGTGTTCCCGTGGTCCCCACGCCGCCTTGAATATTTGCTAGAAGACCTGGGTGTCGCCGCCGGTCTAAAGAAACACCTTTCCTTTGACATGTGCCGTTGGACTTGTGCCTTGAATGACTGGGTCGCTGGTGAGGATAAAGAAATCATCCGTCAAAAATTAGGGATTTCCAAAATTCAATGGCGTGAAATTGGCAATAAACTAAAACAACTTGCCGCCGCTGCCAATTAAATTAAACTTCATGGATCAATTCCATGCACAGAATCTTCGAAGTGGATTCTGTGATACTGGCAATTGAAGAGCGGCGCAGGCCAACGATCCAAAGAACCTGGTCTCCCANNTATGCAATATCGGCCACTGGCTGCGGACTCGCTCCGGGTAATGAAGATTCGTGAAAAAGTCCCCCAATTTAATCGATTGATCTGCCATTCCATAGGGAGAAAATCGTTCTCCATTTTTTCGTTGGAGGAGTCTCAATGGTTGTTTGATCAAATCCAAATCAAAACAGGCAAAATCGGCCGTTTTGCGCAGTTCAAATTCTGATTTCTTCCTCACTGTAGTGACAATTTTCCAAAATGAGTTCAAGCGGATCTCTCCCTGGAAAGGAATCTCTGCAATTTGATCATTTTCAATCAACGGCCAGACCCTGGTTACATCTGCCTGATTCGTAAAGATCAAAGCCCGTTCCTGATCCAGGGGTGACAAATACACGTTTTCCAATACCTGCCACTCCCCGTGTGCTGAGCGATCTTTTAGAAATGAAATAACGTTTTCGACTGGTTCAAATCCAATATCTCGTAAATTAATGCATAAATCATTAAAAATCAATCGTACCAGGCGGCGTTGGATCACAGTATCCAAGTCGTTAAATGGAGATCTGTCTAAAATAAAATAACCTGGGCCATGTTGTGGGGCAATTTGCAATAAAGTTTGAGAAACCAGCCTGGTTAAATATTGATCCTCATCNNTTGCGGAAATAGGTGGTGTCTGCATTGGTCAGATCGTAACAAGGCGTGATCTGATTTTCCTGGCAATATTCCAGAATTTCTTTTCGCCAAACCCCTAACAAAGGTCGAACAATGGCAACTTCTTCAGAAAAAGCAGAATTGATAGAACGATAGGTCATCCCTTTTAAGCCGCTGGCACCGGCACCTCGCAACATGTGCATGAGCACAGTCTCTACCTGGTCATCTGCCTGATGAGCGACGGCCAATGCTTGAGCTTTGATCTCCCGGGTGGTTTGCATCAGGCAGCGGTAACGCAAGATCCGGGCACTTTCTTCAATGGAAAGCTTCTCTACTTTTGCATAGGCAGTTACGTCTACTTGATGATAAACAAAAGGGATTTTCCAATCAACGCAATACTGATGCACGATCTCAGCTTCCTGGTTGGCTTCCTTTCGCAGTTGGTGATTGACATGTGCAGCAGTCACTTGAAATCCAAGGGAATGCAGTAAATGCAGCAGGCATAGACTATCCGGCCCTCCAGATACCCCCACCAAAACGGGTCTATCTTTCAATAACCCGCATTCTTGGAAGATTGCTTTTTCAAGTTTCTCGAAATCCATAAAGCGATTATAGCATTTGTAATATGTGATTCCTTATAAATAATTTATATAAAAAATTTACTTGCCTTACACAATTATTTATGCTAGACTTTTTATAGTTGCTTACGAGGCATATTATATGGCTGAGAAAATTTTAATCGTTGATGACGATGTTGAAACTTTGCGTTTAGTGGGGTTAATGTTACAACGCCAGGGATATGAAATTCTTGCAGCGGATAATGGANNGATATGGATGGATATCAGGTGACGCATGCCCTACGGGCAATACCTGAGACATCTCTGGCGCCAATCTTAATGTTCACGGCGAAGAGTCAGGTTGATGATAAAGTTGCCGGCTATGAAGCTGGCGTAGATGATTACCTGACCAAACCAGTTCACCCTGCTGAATTGGTCGCTCACATTAAAGCGCTTCTGGCTCGCACACGCGCCCGACCCGCACAAGAACAATCAGCCAAAAAAAGCTTCATAATCGGAGTGATGGCCTGCCGTGGGGGATTAGGTGTCTCTACACTAACCTTGAATTTAGCCACAAGTTATGCCCGAGCCAATAAAGGTACCTCGGTTATCGCCGTGGAATTACGCCCGGGTCAAGGGACGTGGGGGTATGAACTAGGGTTTAATAATCCGGAAGGCCTATCTTCCCTACTAAAACGGAAACCAAGCGAAATTGACAGCACTTTAGTGAAAAATTCGTTGATCACTACCGCTTTTGGGGTAAAGTTATTGTTGGCGCCAATTTTTTCAAGTGATCTCGATTTTTCAACCTTGTCAGATTATTTGACCGCCATTGCAAATGCTCTCTCAAAAATGAATGCCGTGATTTTCTTGGATATTGGCACCAGCTTTATCCCCGGTTTTGAAAAAATATGTCGTTATTTGAACAACATCCTAATCTTGGTTGAGCCGCAATTGACGACCGTGAAACGGACGAAGATCATGGTTGAACAATTGGAATCAGCTAATATTTCTTCTGGGAAAAGCATTGATCTCGTTCTTTATAATCGTGTTCGTGCAGATATTCAGATGAATACAATTCAGGTGACGGAAGAGATGGAAGGCATGCCAGTTGCGATCATGATTCCACCCGCCCCTGAATTAGCCAATCAAGCTGCTCAGACTCACAAACCAATGATCGACGTTCAGCCGGATGGTCTTGTCTCTCAACAATTCACCAGAATGGCAGAGATCTTACAAGAACGAATCAGCCGGAATCAATAAAGTTGTTAATTCTCTTTACATGGATCGGGCGCCGCGGCGTCCAAATTGACGTTCCAAAAGATCAACGGAAAGGTGTATCATAGTCGGGCGTCCGTGCGGGCACGTGCGCGGAGAAGTACATGATTCCAGATCCTGGAGCAATTTCTTTTGTTCTTCAACTGAGAGTATTTGTCCGCCTTTGACGGCCATTCGCTTGCATATGCGCGCTGCCAATCGGGATTCAAGCTCTCCTGCCAGGGGAGTTTCATCTTCTTCAAAATCTTCCACCACAACCCTCACCGCCGCAATTGGATCATGTCCGCTGAAAATTTCGGGGATGCCGCGAATGCGGAAAGAATGATTACCAAACTCTTCCACATAAAAACCAATTTTTTGTAAAACCGGCAGTGCTTCGATCATCAAGCGTTCAGTCGCTGGGGGTAATTGAAAAACGATGGGTTCCAACAAGTTCTGAGAGCTCAAATTTGTTTTTTGCTGCATATATTTTTCAAAAAGCACCCGTTCGTGGGCCGCGTGTTGATCGATCAAATATAGTCCGTCCGGACCCTCAGCCACCAGGTAGGTAGCCCCGATCTGCCCTACCCAGCGTAGCAGCGGAATCGCTCCCGAAGGGAGTATTGGACTTTGTGCAGACGTATTTTGCAAGTTCAACGCGTTTGAGAGATTGGCTTCAGATTCAGGCAAATTTGTTTCTGCTTGCTGCTCTTCTTCAGCCGCAAAGGGAGTGTGATTCCAATCTAGCGATTTCTGAATGGATGGATCCAACCGCCAGGTATTGACACTAATTTGCGGCACCGGTGAAAAAGCCAGCAGCGCTCTGCGTACAGCACGCTGCAGCAGTGAGAACATTTGCTCCGGATTACGGAAACGCACTTCTGCTTTGGCTGGATGCACATTAACATCCACTTCTTCCGGTTCCAACTGCAGGAACAAAATGGCGATCGGGTACCGGCCTACCATCAAGAAAGTCTGGTAGGCACGCAACAATGCGCTGGCTAAAGTGCTATCTTGCACCCAGCGTCCATTAACAAAAAATGTGATTTCCTTGCGGTTGGACCTGGTTTGCGAAATTGGGCTGATAAATCCGCTGATTTTCACGCCTTCATCTAAGAAATCAACTTCAAGAAGTTGTTTGCCTAATTCCACGCCATAAAGCTGGCTGAGGACTTCGCGCCGGTCTCCATTCCCGCTGGTTTGCAGAACGATTTTGCCATCCTGGATCAGTTGAAAGGAACGATCCGGATACGCCAGGGAATATCGGGTCACTAGGGCATCGACCTGTTGGCGTTCGGTCTGCTCCCGTTTAAGAAACTTTAAACGTGCTGGCGTATTATAAAAAAGGTCTTCCACCTGTACCACTGTACCAATAGGAATTCCTACCTGTTCAATGGAAACGACTTTCCCCCCATCGATCGTGATCCGTCCCCCCTGTGCTTGTTCCAGAATCCGTGAGGTTAACCGAAAGTGAGAAACAGAAGCGATGGATGCCAGTGCTTCTCCCCGAAATCCCAGCGTTCGAATGTGGAAAAGGTCATCAGCCTGGCTCAATTTGCTGGTCGCGTGGCGGGCAACTGCCAATTCCAAATCTTGGGGTGAAATGCCCACTCCATCGTCGCTCATTTCGATCAGCCGCTGACCGGCCTGCTCGATGCGAATATGGATGCGATGGGCTCCAGCATCAATGGCGTTTTCCATTAATTCTTTCACCACGGAAGCCGGCCGTTCTACCACTTCACCTGCAGCTATTTGGGATGCAATTTCATCGGGGAGAACATGAATATTCATAGAAATAAATTATAACTTACCTTGAATTTGTTCAAGTCAAATTATTGAAGGTATACTACAGGGATGCGTTTTGATGTATTTTTTATTGATCTGGATGATACGCTCTATCCGTTCGCGACCGGCCTTTGGGCGGCGATTCGCCGCCGTATCGAAAAGTATATGATCGAACAAATGAACCTTCCTGCTGAAATCGTTCCGGATCTGCGCAAAGAATTATTTCTCAAACACGGTACTACCATGCAAGGTCTGCAGCAAATCTACCAGGTGAATGAACAGGACTTTCTGGATTATGTCCACGACATTCCCCTCGCAAACTATTTGCAGCCTGACCCAAGTCTGCGTGAAACGCTGAATAAATATCCACAAAGAAAAATTATCTTTACCAACGCTGATTCTAACCATGCCAACCGCGTGATCGTCTCTTTGGGTTTGGAAGGGTGTTTCGATCAGATCATCGATATTCGCGATATTCGTCCCTACTGCAAGCCCCAATTGGAAGCATTCCAAAAAGCATTGCAACTGGCTGATGTAAAAGATCCAAAACAATGTGTGATGATCGACGATGCGCAGCGTAATTTATTGACTGCTAAAGCCGCTGGATTATTTACCATTCAAATTGGCGGAAAAGATTGTACTCCAGGTGTGGATGCCTCGATTCCATCCCTGGCAGATCTTCCAAGCGTCATCTCCAATAAATAATCCTAAAGTTAAAGCAGCGCTTGGAGTCTTCAAAATTTCATATTGGGTTAACTTTTATATGGTATCTTCAGAAGATATCTATTTAATTAAGTAGATGCAGGAGATAAGATGAATAAAACCGGTCGCAATATTATTGTCGTTTTCTTAGCATTATTTTTATTAGCCGGCACTTTTTCTGGTGGATTGCTGGTAGGTTGGTTAATTCCTTCAAAAACAACCCTGGAAGGAACTTTGCAAACCAACCTTTTAGCCACCCCCACCCCATCAGGTCAGACGGATATCACTAAACTTTTTGCACCGTTTTGGGAGGCCTGGCAATATATTCATGACCAGTATGTTGACCAACCAGTAAATGACACAAAATTGATGCAAGGTGCCATTCGCGGGATGATGGATTCCCTGGGGGATAGTCATACTGCTTACATGGATCCGGATGAATATAAAGCCATGCAGGCTCCTTTAAGCGGAGGAGACAAATACGGCGGCATCGGCGCTTATGTGGATGCTTCCGGGAAATATCTTACAATTGTTAGCCCAATGATCAATTCACCGGCCGAGAGCGCTGGTTTATTCTCTGGTGATGAGATCATCGCTGTGGATGGAAAAGATCAGACTGGTATTGATCCAAATGTTGTCTTGAATACGGTTAAGGGGGAAGCCGGTACGGTTGTCACCCTCACTATTTTCCGTCCCAGCACAAATTCCACTTTTGATGCCAAAGTTACCCGTGCGGTCATCGCACCGGACAGCGTTTCTGGAAAAATGCTTGACAGTGGAATTGCTTACATCATTTTGCCTACTTTTGGAGATAACACTACAGACGAATTAAAAACCACACTCACTACACTTCTAGCCAAAAATCCCAAAGGCGTGATCCTGGATTTACGCGGAAATGCCGGTGGTTATCTGAAAACTGGAATCGAAGTGGTCTCACAATTTGTCGGCAGCGGTGT